>CAZXJK010000024.1:0-18167 GCA_964640895.1 uncultured Methylomonas sp. | reverse complement strand
ACAAACAAAAATCCTACCCAATATCGGACGATTATTTATTTCCAGCTCCCTTACTCACTGTTAATCATTCATTAAGACAACATATAGGTACTGATTATTGTGAGATCGGCGGCTGGGTAGCTAAGCAAATGCAGTTACCCGAGGTTTTAACTGTTGCAATGCAACACCACCTTGATGATGTATATCAAGAGTCATCATGGGAAATCACTCTACTCGTTGGAGCAGCTGCAAATATGGCAATAGCCTTGTACAAACAAGCTGATGAAGTTCCAAGCAGCACACGCTTGGAATTATTAGGGCTTGATGTCAGTATCCAGAAACAGGTTTTTCAAAAATTAAGCAATAATTTTGAAAAGACTCATGAGTTAGCAAAAACATTATTTACATGACCTGAATTCAGGTGAATCAAAAATAGCTGAGTAGTTGTAAATATTCAGCTCCTCTGACTTAATCGTATGCGTAGGATGGAACACCTGCTTTTAGACTCGTAAAAAGATGTTCTCCCCATCCTACACAAATAACTAATGCACCTTAAAGATCAATCAAACTCTCAGTCCTTAAAATATGCAGTCCGTAAATTATTCTGATACACAGTCCACAGCTGCCAATTTTTTCTGCAATTCGCCGCTATTATACAAGTCCATAATAATGTCACAGCCACCTATTAACTCTTCTTTAATGTAAAGTTGTGGATAAGTCGGCCACTGCGAGTACTCTTTCAATGCTTCACGCACTTCTTGATCTTCAAAAATATTAATATACATAAACTTGGCACGACAAGCTTGCATCGCCTGAATAACTTGGCCTGAAAAACCACATTGAGGGAAATCAGGTGAACCTTTCATGTATAACACAACGGCATGACTCGACAATTGATCTTTAATTCTTTCTACAATATCCATACTATATTTACTCTAAATATTTAAAAACCCAGTAATTTTATCAGGATTTATCGCACAAAAAAAGTAATGCGCAAAACAATTATTACTTGCCCATTAAATATAAGAAAACTATAATTATCGGTTTTTTCAAAAAGACCTTAAAAATATTCTTCACGCGGTCACAAATGCGAGAAATATAGAGCGTACTTTTTGCCCAATAAAGGTACAAACACCATTATGACCAGCCATATCATGCCCACATACGGACGACTACCCGTTACTTTCATTAAAGGTGAAGGTGCGTGGCTTTGGGATCAAGATAATAAACGCTATTTAGATGCGCTTTCAGGGATTGCTGTCTGCAACTTAGGTCATGCTCACCCTGCAGTACATGAAGCCATTTGTGCGCAAAGCCAACAGCTATTACATACGTCTAATTTATATAATATTCCTGGCCAAGAACAACTTGCTAGCAAATTGTGTGAACTTAGCAGGATGGATAATGTATTTTTTAGCAATTCCGGTGCTGAAGCAAACGAAGCCGCTATTAAAATTGCCCGTCTTTATGGACATGAAAAAAATATAGATTCCCCTGCTATTTTGGTCATGGAGCAAAGTTTTCATGGTCGTACCATGGCAACTTTATCAGCGACGGGAAACCCTAAAGTACAAGCTGGGTTTACTCCCCTTTTAGAGGGCTTTGTACGTGTGCCATACAATGATATTGCTGCGATTAAAGAAGCCATCAATATGCACTCTAATATTGTTGCGATCTTCGTGGAGCCTGTGCAAGGTGAAGGTGGAGTCAATATTCCTGCCCCTGACTATCTGAATAAGATACGTACTTTATGTGACCAGCATGATTTATTAATGATGTTAGATGAAGTACAAACAGGTATTGCCAGAACAGGAGCTTGGTTTGCTTTTCAGCATAACAATATCATTCCTGATGTGTGTACTTTAGCAAAAGCACTAGGTAATGGCGTTCCCATTGGAGCCTGTATGGCTAAAGGCAAAGCTGCCACCTTATTAACTGCTGGTAAACATGGCTCTACTTTTGGGGGTAATCCATTAGCCTGTAGTGCCGCATTAGCAGTCATAAAGACGGTCGAAACAGAACAGTTATGCCAACAAGCCATTGATAAAGGTGCGGCCATTCATCAAGGGTTTTTTAAGCAGTTAAGTACTAATAAACACCTTAT
Organism: uncultured Methylomonas sp.; assembly: GCA_964640895.1. Taxonomy (GTDB): domain Bacteria; phylum Pseudomonadota; class Gammaproteobacteria; order Methylococcales; family Methylomonadaceae; genus Methyloprofundus. Next base: position 16,084 of record CAZXJK010000024.1, on the reverse strand, counting down.
TGAAGTGCGTAATAAAGGTATGATGATTGGTATAGAACTGGATCAGCCATGCACCGAATTAGTCGCATTAGCATTAGCAGCAGGATTACTAATAAATGTAACGGGTGAAACCAGCATCCGCTTGTTACAGCCACTGATTATTACGACAGAACAAATTACTTTGCTAGTCGACACTCTATCAGCACTTATTGTTGATTTTGTATCATAAAATAAAAATACATTATATGAACCCTAAACATTTTATTAGCCTACTTGATTTAAGCAGCGATGAGCTGCGCAATTTAATTCTACGAGCAATCGAGTTAAAAAATAATCGCGACCCTGAATTTCAACCGTTAAAAGGCCAAGTTTTGGCAATGGTGTTTGAAAAATCATCAACACGCACGCGTATTTCTTTTGAAACAGGCATGAGTCACTTTGGTGGGAGTACCATATTTTTATCACCCCGCGATACCCAATTAGGTCGCGGAGAACCCATCAGTGATAGTGCTAAAGTTATTTCCAGTATGGTGGATGCCATTATGTTGCGCACCAACGAACATGCTATGGTCACTGAGTTTGCCAAATACTCTAGCGTACCCGTCATCAATGGCTTAACTGATTTATTGCACCCCTGCCAGCTATTAGCAGATATGCAGGCCTATTTTGAACACCGTGGTGATATTCAAGGTAAGACAGCTACGTGGATTGGTGATGGTAATAATATGTGCCACTCCTATATCAATGCCGCCATTCGCTTGGATTTTAAATTAAATATCGCTAGCCCTGCTGGCTATTTACCTGATGCTGAATTGGTTAAATCAGCAGGAGATCGTGTTACCTTATTTGATAGCGCATTAGCTGCCGCGAAAAATTCAGATTTGATTGTCACGGATGTTTGGGCCAGCATGGGACAAGAAGAGGAACAAAAACAACGCGAAATTGCGTTTAAAGATTACCAAGTCAGCCAAGAAATAATGAATAATGCCAATGCAGACGCATTATTCATGCATTGCTTGCCAGCACATCGTGGTGAAGAAGTTGCTGCTGAAGTGATTGACGGTCAGCAAAGCGTCATCTTTGATGAGGCTGAAAATCGCTTACACGCACAAAAAGCACTTCTAGAATTGCTAATGTGTAGGTAAATTCGTTAAACTGCTAATAATATATGCTTTTATCAGGACTTCTTTAGTGAAACAGTTTTATTTTTTAGTTATAGCTTTATTGAGTAGTAACATAGCCTACGCGCAGTCAGTTTATGTTACCGACCACCATAAATTTACTTTACGTAGTGGTGCCAGCAGCTCGCACAAAATCATAAAGATGCTACCCAGTGGTACCAAACTGACTTTAATGGGGGCTGATAAAGCTTCTGGCTATAGCAAAGTACAAACCAGAGCGGGGACTGAAGGCTATATCCCGACACGTTATACCCTAAAAAAACCTATCAGCCGTTGGTATTTAAATAAAGCTAATAAAAAATTGGAATTAGTACAAGCTGAAAATGACCAGCTCAAAGGCACTTTATCTGAATTGCAAAAAAACAATTCATCAACGACATCTAGCAATTCCAGTTTGACCCAAGAGCGCGATAAACTAAGTACTGACTTGAGCAATTTGCGCCAAACGGCCTCCAATGCCATTCAGTTAAAACGCCAAAATAGCGACTTGCAAGAACGCGTTGTGATTGTTGAACGCGAATTGCAGCAACTAAAACGCGCTAAACAAGCATTAGAAGATAGCACTAGCCAAGACTGGTTTTTATACGGTGGTATCCTCTCTTTTGTTGGCATTATTTTTGGGTTACTTATTCCTAAAATTAGCTGGCAACGCAAACACCAAAGTAACTGGGATACTTTTTAAGATTTAACAAAAAATCAATACCAATAAGTACCCAATCATGATTAATTTAACTGATTTTACGCAGTATTTTTTTCCATATTCAAGGCGCATAAATAGGCGCATAGCTAGCTACGCAACTATTTATGCAACGCCGAAGATGGAAAAAAAGACAAGTAAAATGTTAAAGTAATTGTGCTTGGGTACTTAATATTTAGTAAAAATACATTATCAACACTTTAACAAGCGATCATATTCACATGGCCAACGATAAAAATACCCGTACCTTTTCTTCCAAAGTAGTAGATGGCATGGAACGCGCTCCTAGTCGAGCTATGCTGCATGCAGTTGGCTTTAGTAATGAAGATTTCAAAAAACCGCAAATTGGTATTGCGTCAACTTGGAGCATGGTCACGCCATGTAATATGCATATCAACAAACTTGCTGATGATGCAGCGCGGGGTGTTGATGCTGCTAATGGTAAAGCAGTTATTTTTAATACGATCACTATTTCTGACGGTATCTCTATGGGTACTGAAGGCATGAAATATTCTTTGGTTTCTCGTGAAGTCATTGCTGATTCAATTGAAACCGTGACAGGCTGTCAGGGCTTTGATGGAGTTGTCGCTATCGGTGGCTGTGATAAAAACATGCCAGGTTGCATGATTGCTATCTCACGTCTTAACCGCCCTGCTATATTTGTTTATGGGGGGACTATTTTACCTGGCTGTCATAATGACAAAAAACTGGATGTTGTTTCAGTTTTTGAAGCGGTAGGTGCACGTGCCAACAATCAAATTGATGATGCTGAGCTGGCTGCTATTGAAGCTAAAGCAATTCCAGGAGCAGGGTCTTGTGGCGGTATGTATACTGCCAATACCATGGCCTCGGCTATCGAAGCCTTAGGTATGAGTTTACCAGGCAGCTCGGCACAAGTCGCTATCTCTGAAGATAAACGCAAAGATTGTGAACGCGCAGGTGCTGCTGTTTTAGAGTTACTGAAACAAGATATTAAGCCTAGCGACATCATGACTAAGGCTGCATTTGAAAATGCGATTACTGTCATCATTGCATTAGGTGGTTCAACCAATGCAGTATTGCATATCATTGCAATGGCAAATTCTGCAAACGTAGATATTCAATTAAGTGATTTTACTCGCATTGGTGCTAGGGTACCAATGGTTGCAGACTTAAAACCTTCTGGTCGCTACCAAATGGCGGAATTAATTGAAATTGGTGGCATCCAGCCATTAATGAAAATTTTACTGGACCGTGGTTTATTGCAGGGTAACTGTCTAACCGTAACGGGAAAAACTTTGGCTGAGAACTTAGCTGATGTAGCACCTTACCCTATTGACCAAGATATGATCTTGCCATTAGATAACCCCATTAAAAAAGACAGCCATTTGGTTATCTTGCATGGTAACTTAGCGGCTGAAGGTTCGGTTGCTAAAATTACAGGTAAAGAAGGTCTATGCTTTACCGGCGTAGCTAAAGTCTACGATACTGAAGAAGAAGCTTTACAAGGCATTTTAAATGGCGACATCGTTAAAGGTGATGTAATTGTTATTCGTTACGAAGGTCCTAAAGGCGGCCCAGGTATGCGTGAAATGCTTTCGCCAACGTCTGCCATTATGGGTAAAGGCCTGGGCAAGGATGTGGCGCTTATTACAGATGGGCGCTTCTCTGGTGGTACACACGGCTTTGTAGTCGGCCATATCACCCCAGAGGCACATGTTGGCGGCTCATTAGCTATCGTTAAAAATGGTGATAAGATTACCATTGATGCTGAAAGTAAAGAATTAACCTTGCATGTTGATGATGCTGAAATTCAAGCACGTTTGGCAACATGGAAGCAACCTGCCCCTAAATATACACGGGGGGTTTTGGCCAAATATGCTAAATTGGTAAGCTCTGCGTCTGAAGGAGCAGTTACAGATAATTAATTCTTGCGTGGAAGGGGCTATGGCCGCGACCTGTTTTAAATCGCAGCCATAGCCCCTCCTACGAGTGATTAAATTATTTTAATGCAAAACTCTAGCGCATTTGTTAACTGGTTTCGGGATTCATCGCCCTATATCCATGCACATCGTAACCGTACTTTTGTTATCTATTTTGGTGGCGAAGCGGTTTTGGATGCTGGATTACATAACCTAATCCATGATTTTGCGCTCCTAAACAGCTTAGGTATCCGCTTAGTACTTGTGCACGGCATTCGTCCGCAGATTGATCACTACCTGCAAAAACAAAAACAACAACAGCAATCACAATTCCACCAAGACTTACGCATTACCGACAAACCCGCCTTACAGGCCGTTAAAGCCGCAGCAGGGTTAGTACGTGTAGAAATTGAAGCGCTACTATCACTGGGAGTAGCTAATTCGCCAATGTCTGGCGCAAAAATTAGGGTTATATCAGGCAACTTTGTGACCGCACAACCATTAGGTGTGCTTAATGGGGTAGACTTTCACTTTACTGGCAAAATACGCAAAGTGGATAGTACTGCCATTAATGAGCAACTAGACCTAGGACATGTGGTACTTATTTCGCCTATCGGTTACTCGCCTAGCGGAGAATTATTCAACTTATCCGCTGAACAAGTGGCTACTGAAGTAGCAATTGCCTTGCAAGCAGAAAAGCTGGTATTGATGACCGAACAGGGCTGTCAATCAATACAGACAGGGCAAACCATAGCCCAAATGACCACTGCGGAAACACAAAGCTTTATCACCCATGAGCCACAGCTGGCAACCACTACCAAGCATGCTTTACAATCAGCCATACATGGCTGTCAATCAGGCGTGCATCGTGTGCATATCTTACATAGAAAAATTGACGGTGCTTTATTAATAGAACTATTCAGCCGTGACGGTATTGGTACGCTGATTAGTTCCTCTGATTTTGAAACTTTACGCACTGCCACTTTAAGTGATATTCCTGGCATCTTAGAATTAATCACTCCATTAGAGCAAAAAGGCTTATTAGTCTCACGCTCACATGAACACTTAGAAATTAATATTAATGACTATATCGTCATAGAGCGTGATGGCTTAATTATTGGCTGTACTGTCCTACATAAAATAGAGCACAGCAATGCCGGCTTAATTGCCTGCTTGGCAATACACCCTGAATATCAAAAAGCAGCACGTGGTAATCAATTATTAGAACAATTGTTTTGCAAAGCAAAGCAAGATGCTTTGCAACAATTATTCGCACTTTCAACGCAAACCATGCACTGGTTTATTGATCGCGGTTTTCAAGAAAGTCGTTTTGATTCTCTGCCCCCTGCTTTACAAGAAAACTATAACCACTTACGTAATGCTAAGGTACTTAAAATCAAAATTTAAAAAATTTATTATTGCCGTTCAATATGTATCAATGAAATAGCTAGATTTTCCATACTATGCTCTTTAATTGCATCCTGATTTTCTACAAAGTTAAATCTGACTTCTACAATTCTGGGGTTGATATTAGGCCTAAATGATATTTTTTGAGCTGTTTTAGTAATCTGCCGAAGATATAACAAAATCTCACCATGCTCCCATACACGGTATATTTTCAGTCCCTCACAATTTACTTTCCTATCTGATTTGTTTATAGAGTAATAGCCTGTCACAGGAGAAGGGTCAAAAGCATATACGGTTTCAATCTTTTTAGATGCATAAGCTGCTTGTTGGGCCAAACCACCACCTAGCGAGTGCCCTGCTGAAATAAATTTTATTCTATCTTCAGATAAGACTATATCCTGCTTAAGAAGGTACTTGGTAATGGCATCTATATAGCCATTTATTTGTAAAATGGTTTGTTGGTAAGCATTATGAACATTGGGAATATGTCGAGTTAACCAATTTGCATTAGCGTACCAATCTTGCCATTTCGTAAATCGAGTTCCTCGAAATATAATGGTGACATAAGCAACACCGCTGTCATACTTAAAGTACGACTCTACTTTGAGGCCTTTAATCCATACTCCATTTTTCAAAGATGGCCTAAAATCATTAAAATCAAAATCTAACTGCGTCCAATTATTTACCCACTCATTTATAGTAGGATTAGCCTCACCATAAACAACCGCACTTAATGCAGCATACTGAGATAAATATCTAAGCGCGGTATCATGCCGCCCGCTCAATACATCCTGTACTGCAACATATTCATCATCAGAACGTATAATAGCTATATCTTCACTTTGAATCATAATTTCTACCCCTACAAATATTAGATTATTTACATTATTTTACTGTCACTACCAAAGCATTTACCTCACAGCGATGAGATAAATTTACCTGTTTAAAACCAACTTTCTGTAATTGCCGCAAAGAGAACGTCTCACGCATAACATGATTTTCTGACTCATCAGAAAACAAATGCACAATCCAGTGCTCAAGAACATCTAGCTTATCAATCGCCACTAAAGCTTTAAAATAACCACTTACTTCATTTTGAATGGTGCGGGTATGTTCAGAAATATCATCCAAACCATAGCGATCTCCATTGATAAACTGACCTCCAGGCTTAAGCACCCGAAATATCTCGACCATTACTTCAGCACGATAACTATCTAAAAAATTATGTACTGTATAAGCTGAAGCCACAATATCGATACTGGCTGATGTAGTTCTTTTTAATACCGTTAAAACATCATCGCCATCAAAACTAAGCATTTCTTTCTGAATCCATTCCTCTAGGCTACTCTTAGCTTGATTTTGCATAGTCGGCTCGCTATCTACTGACAGCACTTTAAGTTGTTCAGAAGTGAGTAGTATTGCCAAGGTGGTAATGCCTGTACCACCGCCAAGCTCTAAAATATTGAGTGTTTGTGTGGCATGCTTATGTGCATATTGTGCAACCGACTCACCGACTAACTGACTCATCTTGGCTGCTAACGGACAAATTAATTTTAAGGTATCATATTCTTGACCAATAACCCCCGAAAACATGGCTTCAAGTTGTGCATCATCCATGACTATTCTTGCTTTGCCGCTTTTTTACTTTCAAACATAGCAAGCTGCTCTGCTGTCGCCTTAAGCTGGAATTTATCTTTCCACTCACTATAAGGCATACCATAAACATATTCGCGTGCTGCATCATAATCCATTGGCTCTCCTTTTTCTTCCGCTGCTGCCATATACCACTTAGCTAAACAGTTACGGCAAAAATCAGCCAAATTCATTAAGTCTATATTTTGCACTTCAGTATGTGCTTGAAAATGGGCAATTAATCTTCTAAAAGCAGCGGCTTCAAGCTCAGTTTGTGTATTGATATTCATTGATCCTCCTAAAAAGGCATTATTCTAGCAGAAAGCCTTACCAGTTCATGTACAAAAGTACAAAAAACACCTACAATTAAGCCTCATTTATTATCTTGGCATCGTTGTGGAAATCCATAGTTCATCACTTTATATTGAACCTGCTAGTTCTAGGCAGCAAAAACCCTCTACTAATACTAGCCAGCCCAGGCCTGATAGTGAGACTCATAGCAAAAGCACTCTCAATAGTACCGCCCCATCTAGCAACCAGCAATTTGCAAACGCTGTTGAGAAAAAACGAGCTCAAGAACTTGTCGCACCTTCTGCTCTAAGCGATAATACCCCATCAGAACCAATTGATATACGTGCAAGCAAAGCACTAAATACATATTCCTCTACTTTTAATCAATTAGCTCAACAACAAATTGATGCAACTGTATCAGGTATTGATTTTTTTGTTTAACCCCCCACATCAACTTCCATGAATAAAATAATTTTTGATTTCTTTCCCATTGTCTTATTTTTTATTGCCTATAAGACTTATGATTTATATGTTGCCACGGCTGTGGTCATCGCTGCAACTTTCGTACAAGTAGCTTATAGCCTGATAAGATACCGCAAAGCTGAAACCATGCAATGGGTCACCCTAGGGCTGATGGTAGTTATGGGCGGGGCAACCCTTTATTTGCAAGATGAACAGTTTATCAAATGGAAATTAACCATTATTGAATGGTTATTTGGTGCTGTACTCATTGGTAGCCACTTTATCGGCAAAAAAACCATCATGGAAAAAATGATGGGAGCCAATATAGAATTACCTGCAAAAGCTTGGAGTATTTTAAATTTAGTCTGGGCATTATTTTTTATCAGCGTCGGTTGTATCAATATATATGTCATGTTTAATTATGACACGGATACTTGGGTCGAATTTAAGACCTTTGGCGTACCAATATTAATGGCGATATTTGTTTTGTTTCAGGTCATTGGTATGTATAAATACCTACCTGACCCCGAACCCGAAGAATCCGAGAAATAAATATGTTATACGCCATTATTAGCGAAGATAAACCAAACAGCTTAGCGCAAAGAATGGCAGCTCGCCCTGACCATGTACAGCGTCTTGAAATTTTACAAAATGAAGGGCGTTTAGTGCTAGCAGGGCCACATCCGTCAATTGACAGTAACAGCCCTGGTGATGCAGGATTTTCAGGCAGCTTAGTCGTTGCTGAATTTGCTAGCTTGGAAGTTGCTAAGTCTTGGGCAGACCAAGACCCTTATTTACTGACAGGTGTCTATGCATCTGTCATCGTTAAACCTTTTAAACAAGTATTCCCCCAATGACAGTTGATTTAATCAAAACACTTCTTACCGATGCATTAAACCCGCAGAAAATTGAAATAGCTGATAATAGTCAGGCTCACGCAGGACATGCAGGTGCACAAAGTGGCGGCGGTCACTATCATGTACGCATTATCTCAGAAGCTTTTGCAGGCAAGTCATTAGTACAACGACACCAATTAATTTATAAAGCCTTAGGTGACCTGATGAAACAGGAAATCCATGCCTTAGGTATTGAAGCTTTCACCCCATCCGAATCAAATTAAAGGAATAAACTATATGAAATTAAAAGCAATCCCATTATTACTAGCTAGTACTGTATTTTTCACAGGTTGCCAACAAAATGCAAATACTATCGCTGCACCTACTGTCTTGAAAGAAGATGCAGTTGCTAGTGTTAATGGCCAATTTATCAGCAAAAAAGCACTTGAATCACTGAATAAAGAAGTCAGTGCACGTGCGCGTGGTCAAAAAATACCACAAAATAAACTTATTGATGAATTAATAAAACGCGAATTATTAGTTCAAGAAGCAAAAGCTAAACATCTTGAGCAATCGCCTGAAATGATTGAGCGCATGGCCATGATGCAAAATACCCTGTTATCACAAGCTGCCATTCAAGATTACATCAAATCTAATCCAGTAACAGAAGCTGATATTCAAGCTGAATATGATAAACAAATCAGTAATTCTGGCGGCGGCATTGAATTTAAAGCACGTCATATTTTAGTCAAAACAGAAGATGAAGCGAAAGCAATCATTGTTGAACTAGATAAAGGTGCTGATTTTTCTGAATTAGCCAAAACAAAATCTACAGGCCCTTCTAAAACACAGGGGGGTGATTTAGGTTGGTTTGGCCCTAAACAAATGGTGCCGCCTTTTTCGGAGGCAGTAGCAAGTCTTGAAAATGGTAAATATACTAAAGCACCCGTGAAAACACAATTTGGTTGGCATATCATTATCCGTGAAGAGTCAAGAGAGCAAACGCCTCCACCACTTGCCGCAGTTAAAGAACAGTTAGAGCCAATGGTACAACGTCAAAAAATCACAGAATACCTTGATGCATTACGTAGTGGTGCACAGATTGAAATTTTGTTGACTGCAACGGAAGAGAAAGCGCCTGCTATTGCTATTCCTGCATCAGCAACCCCAACTGAAGAAGCTGATAGCAACCATTAATGGGATAACCCTCCGAAGTTATAACACTGGATTTTTGTACCAGCAGGGATGATCTCGTCCCTGCTGGTACAAAAAGACTCGTTCGGGAGGTCGTTTCACTCTATTTCAGCAATTAACTGTTGTATCATCGCTTCAGCTTGGCGCAAATACCCAGCACCAAATAGGTTCAAATGGTTAAGAATGTGATATAAATTATAAAGCGTCTTACGTGTTTTATAGCCTGGATCTAATGGCCAAACCTCTGTATAAGCATCATAAAATGCAGGCTCAAAACCGCCGAATAGCTCTGTCATAGCAATATCGGCCTCCCGGTCACCATAATAGCTGGCAGGGTCATAAATAACAGCATTACCCTCATCATCAGCCGATGCATTACCAGCCCATAAATCACCATGCAATAAGGAAGCTTGTGGCTCATATGTAGAAAAAAAGGCAGGTAGCAATTGCCCCAAATACAACCCTCTTTCCTGAAGCTTACCTTGAAAACCATTTTCTGCAGCTAACGTTAGCTGTATAAGTAAACGCCTCTTTTTCCAAAAATTCACCCAATTATTTGTAGGCTTATTTTTTTGCGGATTACTACCAATATAATTATCGTGATGCCACCCGAAGTACGGCTGCGCCTTTTGATGAATTTGAGCTAATTTCTGCCCCAGTTCCTGCCCTGTGCCTAGCGTTAATGACTTTAATTCAATATATTCCAACACCAAAAAAGCATTTTCACCTGCAACACCTTGCATAATTGGCTGGGGGATTCGCATAACTTGCATCTGTGATAACTCTTGTAAAGCCAATGCCTCAGCAGCAAACATACTCAATAAGTCAACACGATTTATTTTGATAAAATAACTTTGTTCAACACCTTCTAGTCGATAGACGCTATTGATATCGCCACCATGCATTGCATGTACCTTTATCAAAGTAAAGCGCTGTTTGGTGGATTGTTCAATTTGCTCAATTATATTTTGCCAGGCTTTCATTAATAATCCCTTACGGTATTAGGCTATCCACTTAAAATAGAACAAGTACTAAAGACTGAAGACCTGACCCTTGAAACTAAAATTTTCGTGCTTTTTTATCTGCACTTGCCGCCCCCTTACTATCACCTAACTGCCTACGTACTTCAGCAATTAATAACCAATTTTGCTTTTTTAACTTAGCATTACCTTCCGCTAATAACGCAGATTTTTTAGCTAAGTTCTCTGCTAAATCAGGTTGACCTTGCTGAAACCTTAACTTTGCCAATTTATGTAACAACATTGCATTACGTGGTTCTATACGTAATGCACGCTCAATAGTAGCAACGGAGTCATTTATATTTCCTTGCTCATAACTGGCATCAGCTTGCTCTAAAAGTGCGACTACCACACCTGCAGATTGTGTTGGTGGTGCTACATTTATTTCTTCTTGTTTCAGAATAACAGGCTTATGATCAACTTTTACTTGAGCGGTTGTTACTGGTCTGGTCTTTACTGAGTTTGCTTTTACTTGATCAGCAGACAATTTCTGCGCTGAATCAACTTGCCCATACACGGGAGCGGGCTTTTGTTTACCACTAAAAGTACTACAGCCAACACCCCAATAAGTACAAAAAATGAATAGTCCAATTTTTTTAATCATTTACTCAAGATAATTTTTAGATTAATATACATTAACAAAAGTTAAAACAACTCAATGTCATCAGTATCTTCAGACTCGTTCACATGCTGTTCAGCCAACTGTATAGCTTCTGCAATTGACTTCCCCTGTAAAATGGCATCAAACATAATTTTTTCAGACTCCATCGTGTAACCATCACGAATTGTATCTTGTAATTTTTTCCATTCAAATGGGTTATATAATAACTGTGGATTCTCGACAATTTCTGACAAGCCACTCAAGTTTTCAGTGACATGCTGTAAACATTGCTGCATACGATCATAAAATTGAAAAGCAATAATCGAAGAATGTACTTTTTCACTGGTCATTAAACAATGCTGCATAGCTTTATCTTTTGCTGCACAATCATCAATACTTTCTAAAGCTTTAGTGACCTCTGCTAAATTAGTCACCATATCAGTAAAAGCCGCAGTTAAGGTGGTGACTGACTCATCACCCTCCCGCATACTTGATTGCACTTGTGTTGCTGATAAGGTAAGTAATTTAACGGTTTCTCTTACCTGGCTCCAATCTAAATCGGGCTGATGAGAATTTGAACTTGATATTTCCATCTTTTAAGTATTTGGTACAAAAATTATAATTGAGAATAAAACTTATTCATCTTCCATTGCGGCAATACCTGCTGCCATTTCATCATGAGATTTTTGTGCTTTAAACTCCTGCCATAATGCTTTTTCATTTTTCATACTGGTTTTGACTGCATTTTCAACCAATGCTTGGGTTTTTTCTGCATCTAAACCAACCAATACATACATTCTACCTTCAGGGCCAGTACGTGTTTTATAAACCCTCATTCCTGTCAGAGTTTTACTGGAAATGGTTTTAATCGTACTACTTGCTGCAGCATCAACCGTTTCTGTACTACCCATGCCAGTGGTACCAATGTACTGCTTAACCATTTTGGCAACTTTTACTTTAAATTGTTCAACAAGGTGTCCCAATGCTGCAGCTTTAGCCATATCTTTCATATAAGCTTGCCCTGCATAGGATTTTTCTGCCGTTCCCACAGCTTGAACGTCCAAGCCAGGGACAGGCTCATCACAAACCCAGCCTGGTGCAATCGTTTGATTAGGAAACACACAATCAGCAGCAATGGGAGCAGGAACAGCTGACACACTGACAGGGTCTACTTTTTTATCTGCACAAGCCACTAAATTAGCGGCCAAAAGAATAAGTACTGGTTTTACTAACTTCATAATAATTTTCCTTTAGTAAATGTAAAAAATTATGGAATGGGTACGGGATTATTTCAGCAATTGGCGTAGAATTTTTATTCGTATTCAAGGCGTTGAAACAGGCGCATAGCTAGCTACGCAACTGTTTCAACAACGCAGAAGACGGATAAAAAGGCCAGCTAGTTGCTGAAATAATTTCGTGCACGCTCCTAAGGTTGATACTTTGCCATGCGAGTTGCAACACGTTTTATATAGTGCTTGGTCTCATCATGTGGCAAATGCTTGCGCAGATGTCGATAAACCTCACTGGCAGACATTTTATTAATTTTGGTGATGGCCTTATTAATATTATAAGAACCAATAAAACTTTTAGCGACATTACCAGCCCCAGTATTATAAGCAGCAATGGTGCAAAATAAACGACTGGTACTGTCTTCAATTTTTCGCAAATAATTATAATAAAGTATATGTAAATAAGCACCACCTACGGCAATATTATTATCGCTATTATAGAGATAGGATGGTGCCAAAACTTTCGTTTTACCAAATAGGTATTTGCTAGCATCTTTACCAGCACTGACTGGTACTATTTGCATAAGTCCATAAGCAGGGATATGTGATTTTGCTAATGGATTAAAATTACTCTCAGTCTCAATCACCGCATAAACCAAGGCCGGCGGAATCATTTCCTTCTTAGCTATCTGCTGCACACGTACAGAATATTTGCTTGCTTTTGCAGAGAGCTTTTTAGGTATTTTAAAACTAACCTTTACAATTTTTTGTTTAGCATTAATGGGCCTGGTCTCCGTAGTAGCAGAGTTGACTAATGTATTTGCCAACTGAGTCACTGCGGGCTTATTAGTCAGCTCAACCTTTGCCACTAAAGGAGCCATCACTAAAGTATTTGCCGAAAGCTTACCTGTTTTCACCACATCGCCATGCTGTTTGATTTTAGTTTCAACTTTCTGTGCAACCACATCATTAGCAAAAGCTTGCTGTTCAGTTGTTGTTAATAGGTTCACAACACTTTGCTGAGCTTGTTGTTTTAACTTGGCAGCCGAATCAGTTTTATAAGCTAAAAATTCAACTTCTACAGTCCCTGTTTCAAAATTTACTGACTCGCGTACTCGTCCATTGCTGGCATAATTAACCCAAGTCGTTTTATCGCTTTCTTTAAAGTTACCCCACTGCTTGGTCATTTGAGCACGATATCGCTTTGACTCTTGCAGATAGGTTTGTTGCAAATCCTTAAAACCTGCATCTAGTGCTTTTTTATACTGTTCGAAATCCTGCTGAGTTGTTGCACTATAATTTGTTGCAGCTTGTTGCTGCTGTTTTTTATAGGCTTCAAATTCATTATCTGCTACTGCTGGGGCAGTTAACAATAATAATATTGGTATTAACTTTACTTGCATCTACTCACCCTCTAAAACAACCCACATATAAATTTTCTGGGTAATTAAATCATTCCATAAATCTCGGACTTTAGCTCTTACTTCGATACTCTCATTCGCAGAAGTCACTGTCGCAAATGAAGTCACTGATGAATGCCCTGAAACATGATCATTTTTTACAGATACCACTTTACTGACCACTGCATCCTGCGAAACATCCAACCCTCCATTCACTGCGGCGAGCTCGACAACGGCTCTATTAAATAATAAGGCACGCGTTTTTTCAGGCTTAATATGCTTTGCCATTTGCACGACAACCCCTTCAGGAGGCGTTTTATTTACCCAACAAGGCTTGCCATTTTTATCCATTACATTTGCATTACAATCAATTTGTTGAGGTTTAGTCGTTGCGCAGCCACTTAAAAAAAACATCAACACTACACTACCTATACTCCATCTGCCCACTTTTATCATTATTAAACCATCAAGCTTTGTATTGTATTTATGAATTTATCATAGATTTTCAATCCATGTCCTAGTTTTTCGGTCTTGTTGTATAGGTTAGTGTTGATTCAGAAGTTAGCACCTGTTTTTTATTTTGCTTTAAACGCAACGCCCGCGTTTTAGACACACCTGCTGCCGCATTGCCCTGACTACCTGCTAGTGCATAATAACCACTTCCCTCAGCTGGCAAATACATATAAGCATGCTTAGGTAATCGAGAAAATTTCTTATTAGCTGCCACTAATTGCAAATGTTCGGTCCCATAAGGTCTACTCACTTCAAATTCAGCAATTTCAATATATTTATTCGCTTGATCTTGCGGTATATATCGCACAAACCTCGCATCTCCATGTGCATCATTGAGTTCTAGTAAATAGGAAAACTGCGAGCCATTACGTAACACATGTCCAACTATATAATAATAACCAGCCTGATTTAAGCGCACCAACAGTTTTACAGTATCACCCCCTTTATAATAAAGTGTTTCAGATCCATGTAATGTCTGCAATTCAGCATGAAACTTATTACTTAAAGCAACCTCATTATGCAGCAACATTTCAAAGGAAACTGAGGTAGGTTTAGATCGAAACGCTTGGTGTGCAGAATGTTCAATAATGACACTATTGGTATTGAGCACTTTATAATTCAAATCTACTAAACGATAGCTTACAAAAATATTGCCATTGGTAAGTACCTCGTACTCACCTTCCATATTATATTTCGCTCGTTCGGGCAAACTCACCGTACTCAACAAAGGCGACAAATATTTTTTCAGAGCCGAAGCAAATGGGGTAACCTCCTGTACATTTTTAGGTATTGGTGGGTGTAAATAAATACTATGCTCCGTAATGTCTTTTGCTAAAACTTTTGCTGCAAAACGTAATGAACTTGCCCTGCCTTCCAACTTCTTCAATTGATTTTGCAGCTTATGCAGGTTAACCCTAGGTCTTACTTGTTGTTTGTAACCACCGAGAGCATTTGCCACCAAGCGCTTTTTATCATATTGCGGAATACTGGCAACCAACGCATTAATCACTTGATAACGTTGCTCAGCTGCCAAGTTTTTCTGTAAATCTTGCTGATTAGCCGTAATGATTTGTGTTAATTTATCCAATTCGCGCACATAAAGGGGTAATGAGTACAAACTGTCGATCCATGCTTGAAAACGTACTTGTCCTTGCTCATTAGCTAGGCGCTGATATTGCACACCTAGTATTGGTAACTCGGAACGGGTGTTGATTTTGACAACACTGCCGCAATCGCCATATTGATTAGTACAAATTTTAACTTGATTCACAACATCAACCTGAATACTACCCGCTAAATTTTTTAAGGCATCCCTACGTGCCTTATCAACTGTACTGCCATAACCATTACCAACAATCGTTTTTACTTGGCTCTTGTCAGGGGTAATGCCCATTGCCACATCTAGCTCATTAAATGCCTGTTGCTGTGCATCTGCATTATGAGTCATGGTAACTTTAGCAGTATTACTTGCCTGCTGTGAAGGAACTCCTCCACAACCAGCGAAAAAAATCACTCCCCCCATTAATATAATACTTAATGCACTTTTTTTAGCGTCACTCATTTAGGCACTCACAGTTCTTTAATCTATTCATTTAGATTATACCTATAAGCTAATCATTTCCATAGCCTATGCAAGGAAAATGCTACTTCCGATACACAGCTATTATTACCAAGAAAATAATGAACTGATGTAGCTGTTTTTAAAACTCTCAGTTCTTAAAATACAGTGTATATAAAAAATT
>CAZXJK010000023.1:0-18490 GCA_964640895.1 uncultured Methylomonas sp. | reverse complement strand
CAAAACCTTTTACAAGAAGGCGTGGCGATTAGGGATATTCGAGGGATCGCCGAAACTTTGGCAGAGTATGGTACTAAAAGCCAAGATCCCGACATTTTGACTTCGGCAGTGCGAGTGAGCTTAGGGCGTTCAATTATTCAAGAAATCAGTGGCATACAGTTAGAAATCCCTGTTATTACATTGGAACAAGAGTTGGAACAGTTATTGCATAAAACATTACAAACAGCCGGAGAATCGGGTGCGGGTTTAGAGCCTGGCCTAGCTGAGCAAATGCATGCTTCTTTAGAAGAAAGCGCGCAAAAGATGGAGATGGAAGGGCAGGCCGCTATTTTATTAGTATCTTCTTTCGTCAGACCTTGGTTAGCTCGATTTGTCCGACATTCAATTTCTGGGTTACATGTACTGGCATATAATGAAATACCTGAAGATCGTCAGATTAAAGTGGTTTCAACTGTCGGACAACGTGCATAACGCTAACGAGGACGCACGATGAAAATAAAACGATTTTTTGCAACAGATATTCGCCAAGTGATGCGTATGGTTAAAGAGGAACTTGGGGCAGATGCGGTGATTATGTCTAATCGTTCCGTTGATGGTGGTGTCGAAATTGTGGCGGCGCGAGATTTTGATGAGCAGTTGGTGCATGAGAATTTAAAAAAACAGCAACAACATCAGGCGACTCAGAAAAGGTCTGAGATGACTGATTTTGCTGCTGAAAAAGACTCTATACATGTCGTAAGCAGTGCTCGTAAAAGTGCGGAAGAGCCTGAGTCTATACTGCGTCCTGGCGTACGGCGCAAATTAGATGAATATGTTGGCTATGCGGAAAAAGCAGCATTAAATAGTAAAAAAATAACGGCTAAAGTTAAACCGTTTACGCAGCCTAAAAAAGCTAGAAGCCCTAAACCGAGTCATACTGCCGAGTCTAAGCTACAGGCTAAATCTCAGGTAAGTGGTTTACAGCAATCCATGCAACACACCAAAGAAAATGTAGTGAATGGTAGTCATGATTTGTTGCAAGAAATGTATAAAGAATTGCGCTCTTTAAGAGCAACCATTGACAATAAAATATCTGCTGATGCGTGGGGAGTACAGCAAAATAGTAACCCGATTCGTTTAGATCTTTTACGCCGTTTATCAGGCATTGGGTTATCTAAAAAATTAAGTATTAAAATTGCTAATCGTCTAGATAATCAGGCCGATATTGATGTGAGCTGGGAAAAAGCTTTGGAGATGATGCAGAAAGTATTACCTATTGCAGGTAATGATCTGTTACAAGAAGGGGGTGTTGTTGCTTTGGTTGGTCCTACAGGCGTTGGCAAAACGACCACTATTGCTAAATTAGTAGCACAGTTTATTTTACAGCATGGCTCAAGTCGTCAGGTCGCTTTGATAACTATGGATAATTATCGTATTGGTGCGCATGAGCAATTAAGTACTTATGGTCGTATTCTAGACGTACCAGTGAGGGTTGCAGCCGATGGTGAAGAGTTACGTAGCCTGATTAATAGTTTTAGTGATAAACGGTTGATTTTGATTGATACCGCAGGTGTTAGTCAGAAAGATCAACGTATGCTGGAGCAAATAGAAGAGTTACAAGAGGTTGATATACAAGTGAAACCTTATTTGGTGATGTCGGCAACCACGCAGCTAAAAGCAATGGATGCAATTATTCAAGGTTTTGCGGGTTTTGAGTTAGAAGCTTGTATTTTGACAAAAATGGATGAAACAGCAGAGACAGGCCATGCCGTTTCTGCTTTAATTGAACATCAGTTACCCTTGGCATTTATCACCGACGGGCAACAGGTACCTGAAGATATTCATAAAGCAAGTTCAGTTATGCTAATTAATCAATGTATAGCTGAGTCAGAGAGTGAGGGGAATTATAATGGCACTCCTGAATTTGAAGAATGGGTGGCAGCAGGTTATGCGTAAGCAATTGGATCAGGCAGCAGGAATAAGAAAAATGAAACAAGTAAAACCTGTGCGAGTTATTGCAATAATAAGCGGAAAGGGTGGCGTGGGCAAGACAAATCTAGCTGTTAATCTAGGGGTGTCGTTAGCTAAATCAGGGCGTAAAGTCGCATTGCTGGATGCAGATATGGGCTTGGCTAATGTTGATATCTTATTAGGGATGCACCCTAAATTTAATATATCCCATGTCTTAAAAGGTCAGAAAACACTAGCAGAAATTACGGAAGTGGGGCCTGAGGGCTTGCTGGTTATTCCAGCGTCGTCAGGGCTACAGCATATGTCTGAATTAAATAATATTGAGCAAGCAGCCATAGTGCATGCTTTTAGTGATTTAAACCAAGGTCTGGATGTATTAATTGTGGATACTGCGGCGGGTATTTCGGGAAGTGTGATTAATTTTGCCCGTGCTTGCCAAGAGGTAATGGTAGTTGTCTGTGATGAACCGACCTCGTTAACAGATGCTTATGCTTTTATTAAATTACTGAATCGTGATTATGGTTTATTTCAATTCCATATTTTGGCAAATATGGTGCAATCACAACAGCAAGGGCAGAGTTTATTTAATAAGTTGAGTAAAGTAACCGATCGTTACTTGGATGTTGCTTTAAGTTATGCGGGGGCTATTCCTTTTGATGAATATTTACGTAAGTCTGTGCAAAAGCAAACCGCAGTTGTTGAGGCATTTCCGCATAGTAAATCGTCACAGGCATTTAAAACTGTCGCACAACGGGTTAATAGTTGGCCAGTGAGAGCGCAATCTGGTGGTCAGCTAGAATTCTTTGTTGAGCGTATGATTCAATATGAAACTCAGGAGAATGCTGCATGAATGGTGTAGCAATGTACTCTTCGGTGCAGGCGGTCGGTGCAGTTGATGCGCAGATTATGCAATATGCTCCGTTAGTAAAGCGCATTGCTTATCATTTATTAAATAAATTGCCAGATTCGGTATTGGTCGACGATTTAATTCAAGCGGGAATGTTAGGATTATTAGAGTCATTGAAAAACTATGACCCTACACAAGGAGCGAGTTTTGAAACTTATGCAGGGATTCGGATACGGGGCTCGATGCTTGACGAAGTGCGGCGAGCTGATTGGACTCCACGTTCGGTGCATAAAAAGTCGCGGATGGTTGCGGCGGCCATTAAAGAAATTGAAAATAAGACAACTCAAGAAGCAAGACCAGCCGACATTGCTAAATATTTAGGTGTTTCTTTGGATGAATATAATCAAATTCTACAGGACTCAGTGAATAGTCGGTTTTTCAGTGTTGAAGAGCTAGCTCAATCAGGTGATCACTTTTTAGAAGAGAGTGTGGATGCTAGTGCGAGTCCTGTTGCAATTTTAAGTGAGGATGGTTTTCAACAAGCATTAGTAACAGCGATTGGTAATTTGCCAGAAAGAGAGCGGTTAGTAGTTTCTTTGTATTATGATGAAGAGTTGAATTTACGAGAGATTGGTGAAGTACTTGGGGTGAGTGAGTCTAGAGTGAGTCAAATTAGCAGTCAGGCTATGTTAAGGTTAAGAAGTAGACTTGCAGATTGGTTGGAAGGAAATGATAATAGCTAGTATATACTTCGATGACATGGGGTTGCGAAGTGGCTAAAGTTTTAGTTAATTAAGTCGATATAGATGAAAATGAAGAGCTGGTTGGAGAAGGGCCTTGGATAAAAATATGAAGATTCTTGTTGTTGATGATTTCTCGACAATGAGGCGTATTGTAAAGAATTTATTAAGAGATCTTGGGTTTGCCAATACCTTTGAAGCAGATGATGGTAAAACGGCATTGCCTATGCTACAGAGTGGTAATTTTGACTTTTTGGTGACAGATTGGAATATGCCTGGTATGACGGGGATTGATTTACTAAAAGCAGTGCGTTCTGACCCAAAATTGGTGAATTTACCAGTGCTAATGGTGACGGCTGAAGCCAAGCGAGAACAAATTATTTTGGCAGCACAAACTGGCGTAAATGGCTATGTGATAAAGCCGTTTACGGCTGCAACATTAAAAGAAAAAATTGAGAGAATTTTTGAACGTATTGATGGTTAGTAGTGAGGACGATTGTTAATGACTAAGCAAGTAGATGATAGCCGGTTGGTGCTGGCAAAAGATTTGGTGCAAGCACTGGAGGTGGAAGATGAAGCTAAGGCTGATGAGATTTTGGATCAAATTGCTGGTATGCGGGAAACCATGATTTTTCAGGAAGTAGGGCGACTAACACGGCGGTTGCATGACACCATGAATAGTTTCGAAATGGACTCTAAAGTATCTGAGTTGACGGAAATAGATATTCCAG
The DNA here is from genome assembly GCA_964640895.1 of uncultured Methylomonas sp. Lineage (GTDB taxonomy): Bacteria > Pseudomonadota > Gammaproteobacteria > Methylococcales > Methylomonadaceae > Methyloprofundus. The sequence goes on along the minus strand of CAZXJK010000023.1, from coordinate 14,222 downwards.
ATGCAAAAGAGCGCTTGCAATATGTGATTACCACAACAGAGCAAGCTGCTAACCAGACCTTGAATGTTGTTGAAGAGTTGTTACCTATCTCTAGAGATTTAACTGAGCAGGCAAATACGCTATCTAATAAATGGGATCGTTTTTTAGCGAAAGATATGCCTTTTCAAGAGTTCAAGGATATGAGTCAGGAAATTACCGCTCACTTTATTCAAGAAAAAAATGGTTTAGCTAGTGTGCAAATAGGATTGAATGAAGTTCTATTAGCGCAGGGTTTTCAGGATATAACAGGGCAAATTATTCGCCGGGTTATTGACTTGGTGCAAGATCTGGAAACAAGTATGGTAGAGCTAGTTCGTATTTCAGGAGGAAAGTCTAAGTCAGGAACAGGCCATCATCATGAGCCAGCATTACCAGGGCCAGTTGTGCCAGGTATTGATGATAAAGCAGGTGATGTTGCTACAAGTCAGGATGATGTAGATGACCTTTTATCTAGTCTAGGTTTCTGAGGAAGTGACTATGTCTGTTGATCTTGATGATGAAATTTTACAAGACTTTTTAGTTGAAGCGGGAGAAATCCTTGAGCTTCTAGGTGAGCAGCTTGTTGAGCTAGAAAATTCACCTGAAGATAATGAGTTATTGAATGCTATTTTTCGTGGCTTCCATACCATTAAAGGAGGGGCAGGTTTTTTGGCAATTGATGCCATGGTCGGTGTGTGTCACGAAGCCGAAGATGTCTTTAATGTTTTACGTCAAGGTGATAGGGCGGTAGATACTGAGTTAATGGATGTTATCCTACAGGTAGTCGACCATGTAAATGATATGTTTGCGACGGTGCGTTCTGGGGAGTTGCCAGAGCCTGTTGAAGCATCATTAATAACGGCATTAAAAGCACTTGCTGCACCAGGTAATGCTGTGCCCATAACTGCACAGGTAGTAGAGTCCGAGCTAGAACCTGTTGTGGCAGAAGTAGAAAACTCGGTGGAAATGGCAAATGCGGCAGATGCGGTAGAGCAGGAATTTGAAGCAATGTTAGGGCTTGCCGAAGGTTCTGGTGTAGATACGGCTGATAACGGCAGTGATGAGATTACCGAATCTGAATTTGATAATTTATTAGATTCTTTGCACGGTAAAGGAGGTTCGCCCACCTCTGCGACGGAAGATGCGCAAGTACAATCACCTGAGCAGTCAGCAGTACCTTCTGATGAGATTACAGAAGCAGAGTTTGATGATTTACTCGATGAATTACATGGTAAAGGTGCCTTTAATGCCAGTAATGCTGCTGAGGTTAAAGTAGAATTACCAGTAAGCTCTGGTGAAATTACCGAGTCTGAATTTGATGATTTACTTGATGAATTACATGGTAAAGGCACATTTAATGCAGAGAAGGTTGTTGGGCATCAGGAAGAAGATGCACAAGTTACCAAGAATGAAACTGTTCCAAAGTCTGAAGCTGTAGCAGCTGCTTCAGGTGAAATTACCGAAGCAGAATTTGAGAATGTGCTTGATGATTTACATGGTAAAGGGAAGTTTTCGGCGCAAGCAATTGAGCCTATAAGCCCTGATCCAGTTGTTGAACCTAAAAAACCTAAAGTGAAACCAGTCGCCAAACCGGAACCAGCGACTACGCCAGTCCCTGCCGCCGCTAAGGGTGGTAAAGCCCCAGTTAAAACACCTGTTCAAGGGGAGTCAACTGTTAGGGTTGATACGCTGACCTTAGATAATATTATGAATATGGTGGGTGAGTTGGTTCTGGTTAGGAATCGCTTTCAAACCTTGGCGATAGAAAAAGGTGATGAAGATATTGTTAAGGCCGTTGGTAATTTGGATGTGGTCACTGCTGACTTGCAATTAGCGGTTATGAAAACTCGCATGCAGCCCATTAAGAAAGTATTTGGGCGTTTTCCTCGAGTGGTTAGGGATTTGGCGCGTAGTTTAAAAAAGGAAATCAAACTGGAGTTAGTGGGTGAAGAAACGGATCTTGATAAAAACTTGGTAGAAGCATTGGCTGATCCATTAGTGCATTTGATCAGAAATGCAGTAGATCATGGTATTGAGTTACCTGAAGATCGGATAACGGTGGGCAAGCCAAGGGAAGGTGTGGTTATACTGACGGCATCACAAGAAGGTGACCATATTGAGTTAACCATTAAAGATGATGGTAAAGGTATGGATGCTAACAAGTTGCGTAGTATCGCTGTTAGTAAAGGCATGATGGACGAAGAGTCAGCTGCCAGGTTGGATGATAAAGAATGTTTTAACTTGATTTTTGCACCAGGGTTTTCTACCAAAACTGAAATTTCAGATGTTTCAGGGCGTGGTGTAGGGATGGATGTTGTAAAAACTCGTATTTCACAAATGAATGGAACTGTTGAAATTGATTCAGTAATGGATCAAGGCAGTAAAATCATTATTAAAGTGCCATTAACTTTAGCGATTATGCCAACTTTAATGGTCAAGCTAGGTGGGCAATCATTTGCATTACCTTTGGCAAGTGTTCTAGAAATATTAGATTTGGATTTAAGTTCTACTAAAGTGGTTGATGGGCAGTTAGTCATTATGGTACGTAATAGAGCTTTACCGTTATTTTATTTAAGTGATTGGTTAGTTAATGATATGAACTATGTTGCTAATAAAGATGGGCATGGTCATGTTGTTGTTGTTAATTCTGGTGGCCGACAAATTGGTTTTGTAGTGGATCAATTAATAGGTCAAGAAGAAGTCGTCATTAAAGCGTTAGGTGCAAAATTACATGGAGTAGCAGGTTTGGCTGGGGCAACAATTACTGGTGATGGTCAAATTGCTTTAATTCTTGATGTGCCTGGGCTAATGGGTAAATATGTAGGATAGTTCTTAGACAAGATTAAAACGTGCATTTAAATATGAGAGGACTATAAAACAAAAGCATGACAATTCGTGTTCTTATTGTGGATGACTCCCGCTTTATTTGTAAGCGAATAGCGGAAATCCTTGCAGCAGACAAAATATTTAAAGTAGTCGGCATTGCAAGAAATGGTCAGGAAGCTGTGATTATGGCCGCTACTACAGAGCCAGATGTCATTACTATGGATGTGGAAATGCCTGTTATGGACGGCATTAGTGCTGTTAAACAGATTATGGCAGAAACGCCAACACCTATTTTAATGTTTTCTGCTTCTACACAGGTTGGTGCGCAAGCAACTTTAGCGGCTTTAGATGCGGGCGCGATTGATTTTTTACCTAAAAAATTAGATGAAATTAATGGGGATCATGAGGTAGCACGGCGTATTTTACGTTACCGAGTGCGTAATGTTGCATTGCAGGCCGAAAAGCTTAAGCGGCAATATCAACCTAAAATAAATGTTACTAGAAGATTAAAACTACAGGTAGCTCGTAGTCGACAGTTAGTGCAGAGAGAATTTGATTTGTTGGTGATTGTGGCCTCTACAGGTGGGCCTGTTGCAATTCAAAAAATCTTAATCGAAATTCCAGCATACTGCCCAATACCTATTTTATTGATTCAACATATGCCTGGTAATTTTACCTGTAGTTTTGCGCAAAGATTAAATCAACTTAGCCAGCTACAAGTACATGAAGCTAAAAATAATGATGAACTACAAGCGGGTGTCGCTTTATTAGCACCAGGCGGTCAACAAATAGAAGTGCAAGCTAGGGGGACAAAAAGGTTGGTTGTTTTAAAGCCAAAGCAGGTAAGTGATATTTATAGTCCTTGTGCGGATATTAGTTTGGCTTCTGTGGCAAAAGTGTATAAGAATAAAGCATTAGCTATTGTGTTAACAGGGATGGGGGCTGATGGTAGGCAAGGTGCTATCAAAATGCATCAGGCTGGTGCAGAAATTTGGGCACAAGAGGAGTCTAGTTGTACCATTTATGGCATGCCTAAGGCGGTTGTCGATGCAGGGGTCGTATCAAAAGTGTGTACACTTGATGAGTTGAGCAAAATTTTTCGAGAAATTAATTAGTGGATATTTTTAGTTTACTGGGTATCGTGATTGGAATTGGCGCGGTTGTTGGCGGTAATTTTATGGAAGGTGGGCATATTGGTTCATTACTGAATGCTCCAGCCTTTGTGATCGTCTTTGGTGGTACTTTGGGGGCGGTATTATTGCAATACCCTGCATCAATCATTTTACGGTCTGCGCGTATTGTAAGGTGGATTTTTATCCCGAAAAGCATTAGCTTATCTCGTGAAATTACTAAAATTGTTGATTGGAGTTCTTTAGCGCGTAAGGAAGGCTTGTTGGGCTTGGAAGCTATTGCAGATAATGAAAGAGATGCTTTTGCGCAAAAAGGCTTGCAGCTACTAGTGGATGGCAATGAACCCGACGTTATTCGCGAATGTTTGGATGTTGAATTAGATACCAGAGAGTATCTGGACTTTCAAGCAGCCAGAGTATTTGAGTCTATGGGAGGTTATGCGCCGACAATCGGAATTATTGGTGCGGTGATGGGCTTAATTCATGTGATGCAAAACCTGTCTGATCCAAGTATGTTGGGTGCTGGCATTGCCACTGCTTTTGTTGCCACAATTTATGGTGTCGGTTTGGCTAATTTGATTTTTTTACCTATTGCAGCCAAATTAAAAGCCAATGCTTATGCATTATCGCAAGCGCGGGAAATGATGTCGGTAGGTATTGTGGCCATAGCTGAAGGTGAAAATCCGCGCAATATTGAATTAAAACTGTCAGGTTTTTTACACTCCAAGTCTTAATAAGGCGTCATAAAAATGGCACGAAGAAGAAAAAAGCGTATTGAAGAACCAGAAAATAGTGATCGTTGGATGGTTTCTTATGCTGATTTTGTCACCTTATTATTTGCATTTTTTGTAGTGATGTACTCTATTTCTTCGGTTAATGTAGGTAAATACAGGGTGCTTTCTGAGTCAATGAGTGAGGCTTTTGATCATAAAAAAACTAAGCCGCCAGCAGACTCTGTTCTTAATAGTAGTGGAAATTCTCCACAGCCAATTCAAGTGGGAGACCAGCCTACAACCACAGTACAGCCAATAAGGCTGGAACATTTTATTACTGATGACGAACGTCGTGATGCGGATGTATCAGAGGAATTAAAGGCAGAAAGGCGCAAACTGGAGCAAATAGCAGGGCAATTTAAAGCAGTCTTGGAGCCTTTTATTGACAAGGAGTTAGTGGAAGTTAAGAAAACTGACTTATGGGTAGAAATTGAAATCAAAAGTGAAATGTTGTTTGAGAGTGGGGAGGCTGCATTGCAGCTTAAAGCCAGTCCGGTATTAAGAAAGATTGCTGAGGTTCTACGGCGTACAACAAACGTGATTCGGGTTGAAGGCCATACTGATAATGTGCCTATTGAAACCATTGAATTCCCTTCCAATTGGGATTTATCTGCTGCTAGAGCAGCCAGTGTCGTTAGAGAGTTAATTGATAGTGGCATAGATCCTGCTAGATTAGTAGCAGTAGGTTATGGGGAACATCACCCATTAGCTGATAATAAATCTGGGGAAGGGCGCTTTAAAAATAGACGCGTTGCATTAGTTTTAATTTCAAAGTCACTTGCCCGTTATGGTGTTAAAGACAATGAACGACTTAAACTATTAAAGAATTGAAAAATTTTCAATAGTCATTCTGTCAGTGCAGTTAAATAAGTAGCATTGAATTCATTAGACAATAAGTCGTTTAGGAAAGAGCATTAATTATGAAAATATGGGCAGTTTCAAATCAAAAAGGTGGGGTAGGTAAGACAACAACTGTTATTACCTTAGGTGGGTTATTGTCATCATGGGGGCATAGAACATTATTGATTGATTTGGATCCTCATGGCTCGCTGAGCAGTTATTTCAAGCAGAACCCTGATGAGGCCGAGGCAAGTGTTTATAATTTATTTCATAATGCCAGTCGTAAGCAAAAAAATTATGACCCTAGACCTTATATCATTAAAACAGAATTTGCAGATTTATCGATTATGCCTGCATCAACAGCGATTGCAACATTAGATCGGCAAGTGGCTGCATTAGGTGGTATGGGGCTGGTGATTGCAACTGCTTTGGCGGAAGTGGCTGATGAATATGACTACGTTATTATTGATAGCCCGCCGATGTTGGGCGTGTTAATGATCAATGCCTTGGCAGCTTGTGAGTTTTTACTGGTACCTGTTATCACCGAATTTTTAGCATTACAAGGCTTAGATAGAATGGTACGTACGATACAAATGGTGTTTAAATCCAGAAAGCAGCCACCTGAATTTAAGATTATTCCCACTATGTTTGATAAACGTACCAAAGCAGCCATTAAAAGCTTGAACACCTTACGTGAGGATTACCCAAATAATGTTTGGGGAAAGTTTATTCCGATTGATACTAAGTTACGTGAAGCAAGTAGTGTAGGAGTACCGGCTTCAATCTATGACCCAAGTTCGCGAGCGGTTGCGTGTTATGCCGATTTATTGGATGAATTATTAGCGCAGCAGAGATCTGCTAAGTCAGCTGTCTGATGGGCAATACTAGTAAGCCCGTGGTGAAGCAGCTTATGGCGCAAGAGCTGGCTTTAGACTCATACTTGACCACTATGTTGGCAGAAATTCCGCCGACCGAGCTCATTGAGCAACAGGAGCAACAGGAGCAACAGGAGCAACAACTTAAAATTGTTCCTAAGCTAAAAAAGCAGCAAGCTACTCAGGTTCAGCCCGCAGTCAAAAGTCAGCAGAAAAAGGTCGTAGAGCAAGTTACGTTAATGCCAACGGCAACAGCGGTAAAGCCATTAGCCATCATGCCAGATTATGCGCAGGAAGAATTTTCTGCATTGTTCTTTAAGGTAGGTAATTTAGTGTTAGCTGCACCGTTAACAGATTTGGCGCGTACCATGAGATTTGATGGTAGAGTGACTAAGATACCACAGCAACCCATTTGGTTTATAGGCTTGCTACCCGAAAAAAAGACGCAGATAGGTATTCTGAATATGGCCTATCTGGTACAAGGAAAATCTAGAGCAGCACAGAGAAGTTACGAGCATAAACCACTGCAAAATGTGATTGTCACGTTGGATGGTAAATGGGGCTTGGCGTGCGATGAAGTATTGAATATTACCAAAGTACAGCCAGATAGAGTGCGCTGGCGTACCGATAGGCAAAAGAAGCCATGGTTGATAGGAACGGTTATTGATGAGTTAGTGGCAATAGTGGATGTTAATGCACTTGTACCACAGCGGAAAAGAAAAAATGAAAGTTGAATTTAGGTATATAATTACCTTTATTCGTGTATGTAATATTAATTTAGGCGGCTATAAGCATGAGTGATGGCAATCAAAATGATCCTGTAATGCAGTGGGTTACTTTTCGTTTAGGCGAAGAGAAATATGGCATTAATGTAATGCAGGTGCAAGAGGTTTTAAGGGTGTCCGAAATCGCTCCTGTTCCAGGAGCACCTGCATATGTACTTGGTATTATCAATTTGCGTGGCAATGTTGTCACAGTGATAGATACCCGTAACCGGTTTGGGTTAATGTCTAGAGAGCAAGATGATTCCACCCGAATTGTTATTATTGAGACGGATGAACATATTATCGGCATTATGGTCGATAGCGTTGCAGAAGTCGTAGACTTGCAAGCATCAGATATTGAAACAGCACCCAATGTAGGCAATGAAGAAAGTTCGAAATATATTCAGGGTGTGACCAGTAGAGATAATGAATTATTGATCTTAGTGGATCTTAATAAATTTCTAAGTGATGAGGAAAATGCTGAATTAGATATGTTCTAAATAGGCAGTATTAACGGGAGGTTGTTGGTGTTGCATTTTAAGTTTGGCAAAAAAATTATTATTCTTAAAAAGGCAAGTTGCACTCGGGTATTATTAAACCTTAGGGAGCTGGAAATAAATAATCGTCCGATATTGGGTAGGATTTTTGTTTGTCTTTGGTGGTGTCGTAACGGGCGCGTAGCAAGCTACGTAACTGTTACGACACCGCTAAAGACGGACAAAAAGACCAACAAGATTGGATGATTATTTTTTTCCATCTCCCTTAGTCCCTTAAGAAGAATGTAATAATGGATATTCAACCTGTTGTACCAGCAGCTCCGATACGCAAAATAATTAAAATACGTAGGGATGAGCATAAGCAAGATAAGCATTCAGAAAATAGTCTGGACTCGGAAAAAGAAGAGCAACAAGGTTCTGATAATGATGACATGCAACATATTGACGAAGTTGTTTAATGGGTATTGATTTCTTAATGATGAATAGTTTTGCATTTGTTCTATTGGGCATTGCTTGTTTATGGCTAGCATGGCAGCAGCGCAAATTAAAGCAAGAGAACCTGACTTTAATGGCGCAAATTGAAAGCATCAATAAGGATCTTGCTAGCGTTTGTTCAGCAGCGGTAAAGGTTGATGCGCGTATTACAGAGGCGGATGCAGGTATAGCTGAAGTATCTGAGCAATTAACACAGTGCCAACAACAAGAAGCTGATGCTCTTCCTTATCATAATGTTATTCAGAAAGTAAGGGATGGTGCCAGTACTGATCAATTAATTAAAGAGTGTGGTTTAGGCCAAGAGGAAGCGGCCTTGTTGTTTAAGTTGCATGGCACGGATGAGTCTTAATAAAGTATTTATTTTTAATAGAATTCTCATTTCTAAGTTTTAGATCTCTAAATTGAACTAAAAAAAATACACCCTAAGCCGATAACCAAGGTGACTAGAGAGGTTATTGCTATGTTTAAGTTTTATACCATTATTTTATCAGTACTTATTTTTAACCTCGGCTTGCCTCTTTCTGCGGCTGAGTATTCGGCTGATATATTGAACGCTTATTGGGAAAGCAAATCCAGTAAAATGGCTTGTGACTTAACTCAGCCGATACCTAATTATGGTGAAGCATTTTTTTCTATACGCCCTGAGCAGCCCTTGCAATTTGGTATTTACCAATTACGCAGCCCTGGACTTGAAGTGGGTGAAGCTAATTTATCGGCTTTGCCTGCGCCTTGGCGGCATGAGTTTACCCATTTAAAAACCTATCCTGTCTATATAGACCAACAAGCTCAAACCCAGTATATTTCAGTTTTTGGCGCTGATGCTGAAGCAATGATTAATGTGTTGCTCAGTACCGAGTTCCCCACGTTTACTTATATTAATACTCATCAAGGTAGCAAAGTAGAGGATGTACGGGTCTCTGTTTCTGCGATAAATTTCGTTCAGCCATATAAAGATTTTATGGCTTGTCGACAACAGCTTTTGCCATATACGATGGCTACTTTGCAGGATAAAGTCGTTTATTTTGCAGAAAGAAGCACTCAGGTGAATACTCAATCATTGGATAATTTTTCTAAGATTGCTCAGTATATGCAAGAGATGCCAGGTAGCAAGTTAGTGATAGCAAGTGATACACACATTGTTGGTAAGCGTGATGCAAAATTATTTAAGCCCAGAGCAAAAAAAGTCGTCAACTTTTTGGTAAAACAAGGGGTCAATAAGTCACGTATAAGTATACAAAGCTCTTTTTCTACTGCTGTCCTGCAGGATAAAAATAATACCTTCAGGGTACATATTTTTGGACCAGATGTATTGAAAATGTTTTGGTACCATAAGGGAAGTATTAAGCTAACGGGTAAAGAGCGGCAGTATCTAGATTTAGTGGCTCTGTATATGCAATATCAAACCAAGCCACTTATTATTAAAAGTCATACTGATGGTATGGGGCGTAGAGCTAAAAATCAGGCTGTTTCTCAGAAAAGGGGAGATGCGGTGAAATTGTATTTACAAAAGCAAGGTGTACCTGCCGAGAAGATAGTTGTGCGAGCTTATGGCGAACGTAAGCCCGTAGCGAGTAATCGTACCCGTAAAGGACAAGCAAAAAATCGGCGAGTTGAATTAAGGTTTGCCCGTTGATTTTACCAGTTATATTGAGTATAAATAATGAGAGGAATAACGTGTTTAACGGAAAAAATATACTGATTACCGGTGGAACCGGTTCATTTGGGCAGTTATTTGTTAAAACGATTTTAGAGTGCTATCAGCCAAAACGGCTAATCATTTATTCACGCGATGAATTAAAGCAATTTGAGATGCAGCAAGTCTTTAATCAGAATTGTATGCGTTATTTTATTGGTGATGTGAGGGATTTAGAACGTCTGAAAATGGCCATGCAAGATGTTGATTTTGTTGTGCATGCTGCCGCTTTGAAACAGGTTCCTGCTGCTGAATACAATCCGATGGAATGTATTAAAACGAATGTTTATGGTGCGGATAATGTTATTCAGGCTGCTATTGCCAATAAAGTGCCGAAAGTGATTGCTTTATCAACCGATAAAGCGGCTAATCCTATTAATTTATATGGTGCAACAAAATTATGCTCCGACAAGCTATTTGTTGCTGCTAATAATATTACCGGGGATAGTGGGCCGATTTTTTCTGTGGTGCGTTACGGTAATGTGGTGGGTTCTCGTGGTTCTGTGGTGCCATTTTTCAAGAAGCTTATTCGAGAAGGAGCAACTGAACTGCCTGTGACGGATGAAAAAATGACTCGGTTTTGGATAACCTTGCCTGAAGGGATTGAGTTTGTGATGCAGAGCTTTCAACGTATGCATGGTGGTGAAATTTTCATTCCTAAAATACCCTCAATGCATATTACCGATTTAGTGAAGTCATTAGCAGCTGATCTGCCCATAAAAGTGATAGGTATTCGGCCTGGGGAAAAATTACATGAAATTATGTGCCCTAAGGATGACTCACACTTAACCATAGAGTTTGCAGATCATTTTGTGATGTCACCAAGTATTACTTTTACCAGTAAAAGTAATAATTTTAGGAAAAATGAATTGGGTGAGCAAGGGATTCCTGTTAAACAGGGCTTTGAATATCATTCGGGTACCAATCCGCATTTTTTGACGGTTGCAGAGTTGCAGCAATACGGTAGTGACGACCAAGGGTTATGATCCCTTATGGCCGGCAAACGATTTCTGAAGGCGATATTCAGGCAGTTGTCGAGGTTTTACGTTCAGATTATTTAACCCAAGGACAAGTCGTTCCGCAATTTGAGCAAGCACTTGCAGATTATGTGAGCGCACAATATGCAGTGGCAGTGAATAGCGGCACATCGGCATTACATGTGGCTTGTCTTGCCTTAGGTCTTGGCGCAGGGGATTATTTATGGACTTCCCCCAATACGTTTGTTGCTTCTGCTAATTGTGGCTTGTATTGTGGTGCGCAAGTCGATTTTGTTGATATCGATCCTGATACTTATAATATTAGTATTACTGCATTAGCGCAGAAATTGGCTGTAGCCGAACAGCAGGGGACATTACCTAAAATAGTTGTGCCTGTACATTTTGCAGGACAGTCCTGTGATATGCAAGCCATTGCCAAGTTAGCCAAACAGTATGGCTTTTATGTTATTGAAGATGCCTGTCATGCAATTGGTGGCCAATATCAGCAGCAAGCAATTGGTTGTTGTCAGTATGCAGATATTACCGTGTTTAGCTTTCATCCTGTAAAAATTATTACCACGGCTGAAGGGGGAGTGGCGGTGACCAATCAGCTACCGTTAGCGGAACAAATGCAATTGCTAAGAAGTCATGGGATTACCCGAGATGTAAGTAGAATGACCCATGAGCCAGATGGCCCGTGGTATTATCAGCAACAAGATTTAGGCTTTAATTATCGGATGACTGAGTTGCAGGCGGCTTTAGGGCTGAGCCAGTTAAATAGCTTGTCCGAATTTATAGAGCGTCGGCAACAACTGGCGCGACAATACCAAAGTTTATTAGCCTCGATGCCTGTTAGTTATCAGCTGCAAATAGAGCAAAGTCATTCAGCTTGGCACTTGTTTGTGATTCGTTTGCAATTAACGCAAATTAATAAAACCCGACAGCAAGTTTTTACCGAGTTGCGGGAAATGGGGGTAGGGGTGAATGTGCACTATATTCCAGTGCATTTACAACCTTATTACCAGACGCGGGGCTTTAAACTTGGCGACTTTCTAGAGGCAGAGAGCTATTACGCAGAGGCAATTTCCTTACCCCTTTTTTTTGAATTAACAGACGATGAGCAACGTTATATTGTGCAGTGTTTGCAAACTATTTTAAAGACACATAATACGTCAGTAAAATAATGAATGCGGATGCGTGATGAAGCCATTGGGTGGGTTCTGTTGTATTTTGGACTGCAGGGTTTGACTCACTACCATTAAGTTAAGCATTTTGGTATAGGATGTGCTGACGATAGGAAGCGCATCAAGCTTTGAAAGTGCGCTTCTCGTGCCTCAACACATTCTATGTTTATCACCATTAACTGGTTTGACGGGGCACGACTGCAAACCCTTCCTACACAGTAGCGTGAAGTCATTCGTGTATTTGTTGAGTGGGGTGCGGGCTAAAGCCTGCGCCCCAAGTATTAAATACCTATTTTCCAATTTCTACTCACTGAGCAGTAACGAATATAATTAAAATAACCCAGTAATCACACCTGCATCAGTAATATCAATGCGCTCTGCGGCAGGTGCTTTAGGCAAGCCAGGCATGGTCATCATATTACCAGCAATAACCACAACAAACCCGGCACCATTAGCCAGGCGTACTTCAGTAATTTCTACGGTATGACCTGTCGGTGCACCTTTTACCATTGGATTGGTCGAAAAGGACATTTGTGTTTTTGCCATACAAATAGGGAGGTGGCCGTATTGCTCTTGTAGAGCTTTGATTTCACCTTTCACTTTAGGGCTAGCGGTGACATTCGCTGCGCCATATATTTTGGTAGCAACCGTTTCAATTTTCCCCCAAAGTGGTAGCTTATCATCGTAAACATAAGTAAAGCCAGGCTCACGATTATCAACGATATTTAAGACTTCTTTAGCTAAATCTTCAGCCCCTGCACCGCCTTCAGCCCAATGTTTAGACACAATACATTTTGCACCTAAATCTGCACATTTTTTGATAATTAACGCAATTTCCGCTTCGGTATCAAAAGTAAAATGATTGATACAGACAACACAAGGTAAGCCATAGTGCTGAGTAATATTGGTTAAATGTTTTTCTAGGTTAACAAAGCCTGCTTCGAGCGCTTCCAGGTTTTCAGTATTTAAGTCATCTTTGGCAATACCGCCGTGTGATTTTAATGCCCTTGCGGTAGCAACCAAGACCACGGCAGAAGGTTTTAAACCTGCTATGCGGCATTTAATGTCGATAAATTTTTCTGCACCTAAATCTGCACCAAAACCCGCTTCAGTAATAGTGTAGTCAGCTAATTTTAAAGCCGTTTTAGTGGCAGTAACAGTGTTACAGCCATGAGCGATATTAGCAAAAGGGCCGCCATGAATAATGGCTAAGTTATTTTCCAGTGTTTGTACTAAGTTTGGTTTAATGGCATCTTTTAATAAAGCCGCCATCGCACCGTGGGCTTTTAAATCACGTGCATAAATAGGTGTTACTTTATCTGTTTTATAAGCGATAACGATACGGCCTAAACGCTCTTTTAAATCAGCTCGGCTGGTTGCCAAACATAAAATAGCCATGACTTCTGAAGCAACCACAATATCATAACCATCTTCGCGCAAATAACCGTTAGCAGGGCCACCTTGGCCGACAGTAACACTACGTAAAGCACGATCATTCATATCAACAACACGCTTCCACTTGATACGGCGTGAGTCGATACCGAGTGCATTGCCATGCGTGATATGGTTATCAATCATTGCCGATAACAAGTTATGCGCAACCCCAATGGCATGAAAGTCACCTGTAAAATGCAGGTTAATATCTTCCATAGGTACAACTTGCGAGTAGCCACCGCCAGCAGCACCGCCTTTCATACCAAAGCAGGGGCCTAATGAAGGTTCGCGTAGGCACATAATGGTTTTTTTGCCTAAACGATTCATGGCATCGCCTAAACCAACTGTTGTGGTTGTTTTACCTTCACCAGCTGGTGTTGGGCTAACCGCAGTCACTAGAATAAGTTTGCCGTCTTGCTGTTCAGTTAAGCTATCAATATATTCTAAAGATATTTTGGCTTTGTAATGGCCGTATGGGTCTAAGTATTCAGCGGGTATCGCTAATTTTTCTGCAGCTAAACCAATAATGGGCAGCATTTTTGCTTGTTGGGCAATTTCTATGTCAGACATGCTTATATTTCCGGATAATTTAAGTATTCAATAAACGTAAAAAGCCTGTTGCACTTAAGTAACAGGCTTTATTTAGTGTGTTAAGGGAGTCAGGCACCTGGAAATAAATAATCATCCATCTTTACTGGTTTTTTTGTCCGTCATCA
>CAZXJK010000022.1:12082-19392 GCA_964640895.1 uncultured Methylomonas sp. | reverse complement strand
CTACCAACTTAAGACGGGGCAAGCATTAAATCTAAAAAGCAGGCTAAAGGCCTGCCGCTGAAAATCAGGGAAACGGAGCTTAGCGAAGTGATGATTTTTAGTCCCTGATAGGCGACAGGGCAATTTGCTGATTCGACGTGTGCTAGCAGCACGCGAGAGGAGCAAGAATTGCATTCCGAATAGCCGTCCAGCCATTTGAGGTAGTCATGACGGAGCTGCTTTTGTGCGCAGTCGTTACGGACGCAGGGCGTTCAGGGCATCCCCCATTCGCTGCGTAGGTGAACGAATTCAGGTGACAGGAGTCCCTGAATTTCGTGAGGTAGCATGGCGCGCCTGTGATAGTAGAATCGTTAAATTGTCCCGCCTTAAGTTGGTAGCCAATATTAGAATTCTCGTTTACCTTCTTTCGGCTCCTTCTAGGCCAATTTCCCATTCTTCAATGGATACTTCAATGATTTTCCCAGTGATGGCATTGACTTCTACTTTTGTCTCAACCCCTTTTCTATTTACAATGTCGAATTCATAAGTAGGATCACCGTTGTTTTCAATTTCATATTCGACTTCTTGAATGACGCCAGGGTAAGCTTTTAATGCAATAGCTTTGGCATCGTCTTCGGTCACCCGCATTTTTCTTTTAAAGGCTATGCTGTCAGCAGAGCTAACTTCAGACTCTATTTCAAAAATTTTACCGCTATTAACATCACACATAAACTCCCACTCAAAGCCATTAGCATCTCGTAGTTCGAATTCATATATTGCTTTTCCAGCGCTATTAAGCTTTTCTAGCTTTATCAGGTCGCCTTGCTTTTGTTTTTGAATGCTGGCAATGCATTTTTCTATGCCTTTGTCTGTTGCATAGGCGTTAACTGTAGAACAAGCGGCTATGATAAGAGCACTACTCAGTATTGTGTGTCGCATTTAAAATTCCTCATATAAAGTAAAAATGGATTTAATGAAATAGGATATTTTCCTTTTTTTTGGGAATTATAAGTTTTATTGGTTAATTAATCCATGCTTTTTAGCAAACTTTATGATTTTATGCTGTTTTTGGAGGCCTAATTTTTTTCTTATTTGCGTTTGGCAATTAAAAGCGGTTTTGAGGCTAATTAATAAATTATCTGCAATATATTGCATGGAGTAATCCTCCGCAAGTAAACAGAAAATATTAAACTCTCTGGCACTCAGGAGACTAAAAGGAGTCAGCATTTTTTTTAGTTGACGAAAGGCGAGTATTTGACTTAGTTCTTTTTCAATATAAAGCTGTTTTTGGGCGTTAAGTTGCAAAATTTTTTTTAATGCTTGTTGGGTACAGGTAGTCGTTAAAATTCCTGAGGCACCGGTTTGCAAATACTGTAAGGATTGCTGAATATTGTTGTTTAGGTTATAAACTAGCCAGTTGCATGGAGCGTACTGGCTGATTAGTAGCTCAATGGTAGCTTCTGTTAAATTAGCATCAAAAAAAATAAGATTTGGAGTGGGTTGTATATCAATACTATCTATTCCAAATTGCTGGCTTATTGCAACATCCTTTATGTTTTGTAATGCCTGTAAGTTGAGTTGACTGGTTGGAGATGCTGTGATAAATAAAATATGCATAATATAGAACGTATTGGGACGTGCGAATTTGTATTGATTAGTTTTCAGCGATTTCCAGTTGCTCGCTTATTTCCATCCACTCCAACTCGGTAGCTTCAAGCACTTTGTCTATCTGTGCTTTTTCTTGTAAAACTTGTTTTAACAGATCTTTATTGGTTGCGTCATAAATAGCACTTTCTGCTAGTTGCTCTTCTAGTTGTTTCTGTTTTGTATGGTAGCTTTCCAGTTTTCTATCTGCTTTTTTAAGGGCATCATATAAAGGTTTTAATTGTTTGCGGCGCTCAGCTTCAAGTTTACGTTGTTCTTTTTTATTAATGCTAGGGGCATTGGCCGTATTGTTAGCATTATTAGCACTGAGTTGTTTTTGTTCATTCAACCAAAGACGATAATCATCCAAATCACCATCAAAAGGGGTCACACTATTGTTAGCCACGAGAAATAGCTGGTCGGTTACGGAGCGTAGCATATGTCGATCATGGGAAATGATAATAATCGCGCCTTGATAGTCTTGTAAAGCCATGCTGAGTGCATGGCGCATTTCCAAATCTAAGTGGTTGGTGGGCTCATCTAGTAGTAATAAATTTGGTTGTTGGTAAACGATTAAGGCGAGTACCAAGCGGGCTTTTTCACCCCCTGAAAAGGGCGTAATCGGTTCGAAAATTTTGTCACCTTGAAAGTTAAAGCCACCTAGAAAATTTCTGATTTCTTTTTCGGTTATTTTAGGATCAATTTTTTGAATATGCCATAAAGGGCTTTCATCTAAATGCAATTGTTCCAATTGGTGTTGGGCAAAATAGCCTAATTTTAAGGTGTCAGCAAACTGAGTTTCACCTGCTTGTACTTTTAGTTCGTTAGCGAGTACTTTAATTAAAGTTGATTTACCTGCGCCATTGGGGCCAAGCAAGCCAATGCGGTCACCAGGGGATATTGAAATATTGACATTATCCAAAATATTTTTGTCGGCATAGCCTATGCTAACTTGCTCCAACTTAAGCATCGGATTAGGGAGTTTTTTAGGTTCCTTAAAGCTGAAATGAAACGGTGAATCCACATGCGCTTGTGCAATTAATTCCATGCGTTCCAATGATTTAATGCGACTTTGTGCTTGTTTGGCTTTGGTTGCTTGCGCACGAAAACGGCTAATATAGCTTTGGATATGGGCTATTTCACGTTGTTGCTTTTCATAAGAAGTTTGTTGTTGCGCAAGCTTTTCTGCGCGCCTTTTTTCAAAGGCTGAGTAGTTGCCTGTATATATTACTGCCACTTGATTTTCTATATGTACGATATGATCGGTGATAGTATCGAGAAATTCACGGTCATGGGAAATGAGTAATAAGGTTCCAGGGTATTTGCATAACCAATCTTGAAGCCAGATAACCGCATCCAAATCTAAATGGTTGGTTGGTTCATCCAGTAATAGTACATCGGAACGGCACATCAAGGCCTGGGCAAGGTTTAGGCGCATACGCCACCCACCCGAAAATGAATTGACACTTAGCTGCTCTTGGCTTGCTTGAAAACCAAGGCCATTCATTAACCGCGATGCCCTAGAGCTCGCGGTATAGCCATCAATATTTTCCATTTTGGTAAACAGTTCAGCTTGCTTGATGCCATCGTCAGCTTGTTCGGCCTTAACAATGGCTTGTTGTATTTGCCTTAACTCTTGATCGCCATCAATAATATATTCAATAGCCGCTTGATTGGTTGCGTGTGTTTCTTGTGCAACATGGGCAACCGCTAAATTGGGTGGCATGCTAAAATCACCTTCATCAGGATGCAAGTCGTCCAGTAATAATGCAAAGAAACTTGATTTACCGACACCATTTGCACCCGTTATGCCTGCTTTTTGACCTTTATGTAAGGTGAAGGAGCTATTGGCAAATAAAATGCGAGTGCCACGGCGTAAGGCGATATTTTTAAAATTCAGCATATTGAGAGTATGGTAAAGAAAAAGCAACATAATCCAGTCTTTAAACCGCAGGATCGTTATTTTATTAATGAACAGGGGTGGTGGTTTTTTACAATTGAAATGATCAGTGGCCCTTTTATCAACAAGCCTGATTGCGTAGATGCTTGCAGGCGGCATATTCAAAAACGCGAGGGTGTTTTGTAAGACGTTAGAAAAAGTTAATATATTTTAACTTGAGCAAAATACTTACTTGGTTTTTTTGAGCATTAAAAAAACATAACCCAACAAGGTTATCACCTATGTTGGGTTAGGGAGCTGGAAATAAATAATCGTCCGATATTGGGTAGGATTTTTGTTTGTCTTTGGTGGTGTCGTAACGGGCGCGTAGCAAGCTACGTAACTGTTACGACACCGCTAAAGACGGACAAAAAGACCAACAAGATTGGATGATTATTTTTTTCCAGCTCCCTTATGTTGTGGCACTAGTCATAAATTAAGTAGTACTGAATTTAGCCATACAAATCAATCATTTTCTTAACTTGGCGGGAGAATTCTTGGATATCACCATCAGTGACCATTTCTAGAGGGATAACAAGTGCAGCGCCATTATCTAAAATGATATGAATATAATCACGAATATGTTCAATACGTAAAATAGTTCTCCATGGCATTTTATTTTTACCACTAGGTGATTTTTCTGCTAATGCTTTGGGGTCAATGCGTAATCTGTATTGACCAAACATGGCTTCTTTCTCTTTTTGGGTGTAGCTATTTAAGACACCCTTGCGAAAACTTAAAATAATGATGTGCGGAATGACAATAGCCCAACAAATAGAAATGGTGACGATATAGAGAGCAGTGCGATAATCACTATAGTATGACCAAAGAAATAGACCAAAAATAGCTAAGGTGCCAGGAAAGAAAAGCCGGTTTCTTTTTAATTTCTTTTGCAAATCTGCAGAGGTGTCGATTTGTAATTCATTGTAATGAATCAAATCTTTTTCGCGGAATGAGTATTCTATTTCTAGCATTGTTTAACCTATGGTCGTATGCAATCGCATGCTTAGGAGCGTGCACGAAACAACCTCCCGATTTCTAACGAGTCTTTTTGCATCAGCACAGATGATCTCATTCGTTGCGTAGAATAACTATGCGCCTTATGAGGTCATCCCTGCTGATATAAAAATCCTACGTTATAACTTCGGGATGTTATTCCGTGCACGTTCTTTATTATTATATTTTAAAACGGCTATTATAACCGCTAAGAGTCGCTAAGTATTATGTTTTTAGCGTATTTCCTCAAGCGCTGCAAGTGCCTCAGTCAAGCTACTAACCGGATAGACTTGTAAGCCTAGCATTGCTTTTTTTGGGGCATTAGTTTTAGGAATAATGGCTCGCTTAAAGCCGTGTTTGGCAGCATCATTAAGGCGAGCGTAGCCATTAGCAACAGGTCTAATTTCACCGTTTAAACCGAGCTCACCGAAGAAAAAACAATCATGTGGGACTACCACATCTTTTAAGCTGGAAACAATGCTAATCAGAATGGCTAGATCGGAACTGGTTTCAGTCACTTTAATGCCGCCGACAACATTGGCATAAATTTCATCACTGGCAGTAAAAATGCCACCATGGCGCGTTAAAATTGCCAGTAACATGGCTAATCTATTTTGGTCAAAACCAACGGCAAGGCGACGCGGGTTGCCATATTGGCATTCAGTTACCAGTGCTTGTATTTCCACTAATAAGGGGCGAGTGCCTTCCCATAAAACAGTCACTACACTACCCGAAGATGGTTTTTCGGTACGATTAAGAAACATTGCAGAGGGGTTTTTAACTTCTTTTAACCCAGTGCTATCCATGGCAAAAAATCCTAATTCACCAATACTACCAAAGCGATTTTTATCTGCTCTGAGTACTCTGAATCGGGCATCATCAGTAGATGCCAAAATAAGCTGGGTGTCTACGATATGACTTAGCGTCATAGGCCCCGCTAGAGACTGGTCTTTAGTGACGTGACCAACCATAAAAACGGCAACATTATTTTTTTTGGCGTATTGGGTTAAATAGCTGGCGGATTCTTTAACTTGCGAAACAGAGCCTGGCGTTGATTCTGATGTTTGTGAGTGCATGACTTGAATGGAGTCAATGACTAAAATATTGGGCTTGATTTTATCCAATATTTCACAAATACTTTGCACTGATGTTTCCGTCAACATCTTGATTTTATCCAGTGGTAATTTTAGCCGGATTGCGCGCTCAGCAATTTGCTGCAAAGATTCTTCACCAGACACATAAAGTACATTAATGCCTTGGTTGGCAATATTGGCAATGACTTGCAATAATAAAGTGCTTTTGCCTGCGCCAGGTGTGCCACCAATCAAGACCACGCTGCCCCCTACTATGCCACCACCTAGAACGCGATCGAACTCTGTAATACCCGTGGATAAGCGTTTGGTTTGTTCTATGCTGACTTCGGATAATAATTGAATAGTACTTTTGGTGCCGCTGTAACCAAGGTGTTGAGTATTTGCAGGCGTTTTACCTAAGTTTACTTCTTTAATGGTGTTCCAAGTTTTACAGGCACTGCATTGACCAGCCCAGCGCGTAGAATCAGAACCGCACTCGGTGCAGACAAATGCAGTATTTTTTTTTGCCATAAATATTAGTGGGTAAGGAGTCGTGGAAGCTGGTAGGTAACTGTCAGATTTTTATACTGACAGTTTTGGGAGTTATAACGAGGTTGGAAAACAGTCGCAGTAAATTACTGGGCTAGTATCTATTTTTTATTTAAAAAAACTGACTGGTAATTATTGACAGAGAGCAATCAGATCCCGTTCTAATAAGGTGCTATCACCTAAATTAAGTTCTACCATTCTACGGAGTGTTGAAATGCTATCTAGGTCAATATGTTCGCACTTAAAGCCTACTTCATTACCTATTGCATGACTGATAGATAGGTTCATTATAATAGAGGTAGTGTCAGAAAGTTGTAGCTTTAGAGTATACAGTGCCTCTATATTTTTTTGTTCCCATGGGCTTTGAAAGCGGAGCAGGCAGCCATGTAGTGAAATATCTAATAACTCACAAGTCCATTGCTCATCTTTATAAGTGAGGGTGGCTTCTGAGTTGTAAAAAATGCGATGAAATTTACGTTGGTCATTTTCTGGGCTCATAGGTTTTCTATTCTAGAAAAAATTGCATAGGTAAGCTGTCGATAAGGATGACATCGTTGTCTTTTAGTAAAATGGTTTGGTTCCCCAAAGGGCTGTCGTTGATCTTTATACTGTCGTCTGGCTCTAAAGTAGAGACATAAAAACCTTCTTTTCTACGGGTTATGATAATTATGCCTGTTCCATTGCGCCCTAAACGAGTCATATTTTTTTTCAGAGGAATTAAGCGCCCTATATGCTTTCCACCAATAACTTGTAAGTTTGCTTCAAGAGCATTATGGGTATTACCCAATAAGCCTTCATGGGTATCTTCCGAATATGAGTCTTGTCCAAAAATGGGAGTAGGTGGTTTTACAATTGTCTCTGTACTACTATAAATAATTCGGTGCTTGCCAATAGTAATGGAATCGCCATTTTTTAGGGCACATTCTTTAAGCTGTTCACCATTAATGATTAATGGAAACTCAGTGTTTAGTTGTTTAATAATGCTGTTGGTATCACGGATGATAACAGCAGCATGAGCAGGCGCAATGGCTAAACTATCAACAGCTACATCGTTAGTTTCATCTCGCCCAATATGTATTACACCTGATTCAAATATTGAGGAATGTATGGGCTTATCTTTAAAAAAAACG
>CAZXJK010000022.1:0-12068 GCA_964640895.1 uncultured Methylomonas sp. | reverse complement strand
ATTCTATTTGAGTGATATTTTTTCGAATATTATTATAGTATAGTCGTATTTTTGATGTGTTGCTAAAAAACTAAATATATCATTTTAATGGCGTAATTTTAACCATGGTAACGGCATGCTTATTGCGGTTGAGTACTTCTAGTTGGTGGCCATGCAGCATAAGACTGGTTCCTGTTTGGGGGATATTTTCAAGAAAGTCAACAATAAGGCCATTTATGGTTTTTGGTCCTTCAGTTGGTAAGTTCCAATGGGTAATGCGATTAAGTTCTCTGACAGTGACGCTGCCATCAACTAGGTAACTACCATCTTCATGCTTTTTAACATCGGCTTCTTCAACCATGATTTCACCCACAATACCTTGTAGTAAATCATCCATACTGACTAAACCTTGTACGTCACCATATTCATCAACAATTAGGCCGATGCGGATATGTTCAAATTTAAAGTCTTGAATTTGTTTATGAAGCGGGGTGGTTTCAGGAATAAAAAAAGGTGGGATCAGGTTGTTGGTAATATCCTGTTTGCAAAAATTTTCATTATCAAAAATCTGTATGAGTACCGTTCTTAAATGTAAGAAGCCGATAACGCGATCTATACTCTGTTTGTAGACTGGAAGGCGAGTATATTTACTTTTCTTTAGTTGTAGAACAATTGCTTCGATGGAGTCTTCAATATTAATACCCGCAATCTCATTTCTGGGAGTCATAATATCTTCAACAGTCGCCGTTTCCAGATCAATTATGCCCAATAAAATATTTTTATATTTTTCGGGCATAAGCGAGTCTGTTTCGGCTACGATACTTTTAAGCTCATCTTTGTTGAGTGTTGGAGCTTTATTTTCAGATGCCTTCACGCCAAAAATGCGTAATAGTCCATTGGCAATGAGGTTAACAAACCAAACAATTGGGTAAAATAATTTTAATAAAGGGCTGTAGACCCAAGCAGCAGGAAATGCCACTACTTCAGGTCTAAGGGCTGCCAGTGTTTTTGGTGCTACTTCGGAAAAAATAAGCACTACAAGTGTTAATGCACCCGCTGCAACGGCGATACCTTCATCACCCATTAAGCGCATTCCAATAATGGTAGCTAAGGAGGATGCCAAAATATTGACAAAGTTATTACCTAATAATATTAGGCCTAGTAACCGGTCGGGACGTTTTAGTAACCTTTGTGCTTTTTTGGCACTTTTATGCCCTTGTTTGACAAGGTGTTGCAGACGGTAACGATTTAACGTCATCAGTGCAGTTTCAGAGCCTGAAAAAAAAGCAGATAAACAGAGTAATAGGGCGAGTATGCTAAAGAGCACACTGATAGGAATATCGTTCAAAATAGACACAAAAAAAAGTTGAGTTATGTATAGTCTCTACGATGTACAATAATTGTCAAGTTTAGTCTATAGAAAAAGGGTTATTGTTTTATAAATGTTAGCTAATTCACATTAACTAATTATTGGAAGAGCATGATATAGCGACAATTTTTTGACATATATTATAAAGAGTGCTTAACTTGTTTATAAAAGATGCCCCTGCAATGAATACTTTGATTTTTTATATTGTTTTGGTAAAATTATAGCGATAAATTACTTTAACAAAAGGTATTTTTAGTATGGCTGGTGCGCGAATTATTTTAATTGATGATAACCAGAGTAGACGACAACAATTCTCAGCTGTTATTCAGTTTCTTGAGTATCAAATTGAACTATTCGATGTAGAGGAGCTGTCATCTGGCCTTTCTCAATTAGAGGGTGTGGTTGCGGTATTTGTTGGCTTAGGGACTGAGCGGCAGGCGAGTGTTATAAAGCAGGTCTTACAACAAGTAGCGACAATTCCTGTTATTTTATTGATTGATAAAGGGACGATGTTACAAGTCCCCTCAGCAGTACAAACTATTGTAACGGCTATTCAGGAATGGCCAGTGACTTATTCGGTATTAATGGATTTTTTGCAGTCTTTAACTACGCTAAATCAGCAGAAATCCCCTGTTGCTGGTGTTGGCAATAAAGGTCTAGCAGGGAAAAGCCAAGCAATTAAACAGGTACGGTTGTTGATTGAACAGGTTGCAAATTCGGATGCAACTGTTCTTATCTTGGGTGAGTCGGGGACGGGTAAAGAGGTAGTTGCTAGGGCTTTACATTCTGCTTCTGGGCGTAAAAATAAGCCTTTTGTCCCAGTAAATTGTGGTGCAATTCCTGCCGAGTTATTAGAAAGTGAATTGTTTGGTCATGAAAAAGGTGCATTTACTGGGGCGCTAGCGACACGGCAAGGACGTTTTGAAATGGCAGAAGCGGGTACTTTATTTCTTGATGAAATAGGGGATATGCCAATGCCGATGCAGGTTAAATTATTAAGGGTGCTACAGGAACGCAGTTTTGAACGAGTAGGTAGTAATAAAACAATTCATTGTAATGTTAGAGTCATTTCAGCGACGCATCGTAATATAGAACAAGCTATTGAGGAAAATCTATTTCGAGAGGATTTATTTTATCGTTTAAATGTTTTTCCTATAGAAATACCAGCTTTAAGAGAGCGTATCGAAGATATTCCTTTATTAATGAATGATTTGCTGGCACGCTTGGTCAGCGCTAAGCGTGACTCCGTTACCTTAACAGCCAACGCAGTTAATGTACTTATGCAATATGCATGGCCAGGTAATGTGCGGGAGTTAGCTAATTTAGTTGAGCGTTTAACCATTATGCAGCCAAATGGTACGGTCGATGTCGCAGACTTGCCAGCAAAATTTCGTCAATTTAGTGTGTCAGAACAAATTGTTATTGAAGACGCGCCTGAGAATTTCCTGGAATTAGCTCAGGAAATTGAAGATAAAATTGAACAAGAAGTAGTGCAAACAGTGTTTAGGGCGCAATTACCAGCAGAAGGTATGGATTTAAAGGAATATCTTAATGAAGTTGAAGTAAGTTTAATTCAGCAGGCTTTAAATGATTGCAATGGCGTTGTGGCACATGCTGCCAAGCGTTTAAATATGCGACGTACCACGCTGGTGGAGAAATTAAAAAAGTTTAATTTGTAGCAATACTTCATGTAGTAAGGAGCAGGTATTATTGAATTTTAATTTGTAAGTCTTTGTCTCTTATAAAGAATCAACTAATTACATTAGTTGCTATGTACTTCAATTCTGTATTTATTAAATAGTGTATAGAGTGTTGGTCTGGTAATACCTAATAATTTTGCAGTATTGGATATGTTATAGTCTGAATAGGCTAAAGCGCGTTTAATAGCAATTGTTTCAGCTTGCTCTCGTACTTGTTTTAAATTTAGCGGAATAGACTCCTCTTGATCCTCAAGAGGCTGCATAGATAAATCATCTAAATCAATATAGACGTTATCTGTCATCACGACAGCACGTTTAATTTTATTTTCTAATTGTCGAATATTTCCAGGCCAGTCATAAGCTTCTATTGCTCTTTTCGCCTCAGTAGTAAATCCCTTAATCGCCTTTCTTTCGCGCTCCACATAGCGATTAAGTAATACTTTTGCAATCACAATCGCATCACCTTCACGCGCTCTTAAAGGTGGAATATCTACGGTCATTTCACTTAAACGATAATATAAATCTTCTCTAAAGCTTCTCTCAGCTATCAGCGTGCGTAATTTTTTATGAGTAGCACAAATAATACGCACATCAATCGGGATTTCTCCACGCCCTCCGATACGCTCTATCACGCGTTCTTGAATAAAGCGCAGTAATTTAGCCTGTAATCCAAAAGGTAAATCGCCAATTTCATCTAGGAAAAAGGTTCCCCCATTGGCATATTCAATTTTACCTATTGTCTGTTTGACGGCACCTGTAAAGGCTCCTTTTTCATAGCCAAACAACTCACTTTCTAACAAATTTTCTGGAATTGCAGCACAATTTACGGCCACAAATGGCATATCAGCCCGATCACTTAATTCATGAATAGCTCGCGCCAAAACTTCTTTTCCGGTGCCACTTTCGCCTAATAATAAGACCGTAATATTGCTGGGTGCAATTTTTTCAATAGTCCTAGATAATTTTTGCATTGTTTCACTAATAGCAATAATACCTGATAAAGGCTCATGAGACTGTTTCTGTAGCTTGTTATTTGCTTGTTCTAAGTCATTTAGTTGAAATGCCCGTTTAACAATTAAGCTTAAAATATCAATATCAACTGGCTTTTGATAAAAATCATACGCACCCATTGCGATGACTTTAATCGCATTTTCACGATCGTCATTACCCGTTACCACTATTACTTTGGTATGAGGTGCTAGTTGCAGTATCTGTTTTAACGTAGCCAAGCCTTCACTGGCATTAGCTGGGTCAGGAGGTAACCCTAAATCTAAAGTGACGACACTAGGCATATATCGGCGAATTGCCTCTATTGCAGTTGTTCTATCACCCGCGATAATCACTTGGTAATCAGCAAAACTCCATTTGAATTGTTTCTGTAAACCTATATCATCTTCTATAACGAGTAAAACTTGTTTGTTATCCATATTTCTACCTACTCAAGCCTTGCACTAAAGGATACCTAATACTAAATATAGTTCCCACACCTAGTTCACTTGTCACTGAAATTCCCCCACCTTGACTAACAATATATTCACGAGCTTCATAAACTCCAATTCCCATTCCTGCATTGCCTTTAGTTGTATCAAAAGGTTTAAATAAACGCTCCGAGATAAAAGTATGTTCCATACCACAGCCAGTATCAGAAAGTTCAATCAGTGCAAAGCTATCTAAACAAATTAATGATATTGTAATATTACCGTTATCTTGAGTCGCATCTTGGGAATTTTGAACCAAATGCCCAAGTATAGCGATTAAACGCCCCTTATCAGCATAAACTAAACATTCATTTAAAGCACAATTAATGGTTACTGTGGGTAAATTTCCTGCTTGTTGTAGTACTACATCTGAAATGATACTCACCAAATTGACAGCTGATATGGTGATTGCTTTTACTTCACCTTTTTTCAATTGTGCTAATAAACGTTCCATCTTATTGACTACATTTTCTAAGGTATCAATAGCATCATCAATAAATTCAGGATTACGCTTATGCGTTTCTGCATTTTTAACAATCATAGAGACTTGTGCAACCAAGTTTTTTATATCATGTACTAGAAAAGCCGAAAAGCGGCTATAAGCTTCAAATTGCCGTGCACGTGATAAATCATCGGTAACCTTGCTTAATGCCAGGGCATTCGATAATTGCATGCCAACGGTTCTTAGCAGATCATGGTCTTCATAATTTAATTGCCGCATGACTAATGGCTGAGTTAGTACCACAAAGGCAACAACTTTATTTTGTTGCAATAAAGGGACGATTAACCAAACGTTTTTATAGGTCAGCCATGGTGATAAATCTACCTTATCATACATCTCAGGATTATTTTTAAACTCGCAAAAATCAATGACCCATTGTGTTTCATTTAAGAAGTTAATAAATTCGTCATCTGCATTAAAAATGGTATCTGAATCAAAGCCTAATGAATAATTTTCTGCTAAATAAAAGACACCTTGATCATTTGTAGACCATAAACCTCCGCCTGAGCTACCAACAAAGTCGGCAAGCGTTTTAATAATAAATTGTGATAAGCCTTCTAGTGAATGTAATGTGGCAATTTCACGACTTAATTTAATCCACTCTTCTCTATAGTCGTATTGGTGTTGAAAAAAGTGTTTATTAAAATAAACTTTGATATAGGCGCGGATAGTGCCAGAGGCAAATAATATCAATAGCAATATTACTGCCAGAAAAATAAAAAAAGTTTGGACAATTGCTCCCCAGCTACCGCCAAAATTCTTAATATAATACCCCGCTAATGACATCAAAATCATATACAAGCCAGCACCAAACAGTACTGTTGTATGTACTACAATGGTTCTAGATACTGTTACTTGTTCTTGATTATCCTGCAACCTGCTAAAAGAGATGGCCAGTAATGGAGCACATAAAGCTGAAATTAAGCCTCGTGAATTCCATAACATAAAGTCAATTTGGCCAAATAATAATGATTTACTATAAATAATAAAATCAAAAGCGAAGATAGCAGCCAAGCTGAGGCATAAATATTTAATGGCCCAGCGCTGTTCTTTATTAACACTACGGTATAGCTGCTCCACCAACACCAGGCCAATAATGGCAAAACTGACATGGGCTAGCAGGCGTAGGTCCTGCCCTAAAAAAGCACTAATAAAATTTAAAACTGTTGGTGATAATTCAGCTGTCAGTACAATAGCAACCCAGGTGAACAGTAAAATAGCGACTTTAGATTGTTTTAATAGTGCATGTTTTTTGAAAAAAACTTGCTGTGATGTTAATACAGTTAAAAAATAAAACCATGTGCCATTACGCAGTGTTTCTAGTGCAAAAGTATCGCTTAGATATAAAGTATCGCTTTTAAGCGAAAAAACAACTGAAGCCATCCATGCTACTGAAGTACCGATAGCTAAGGAAAATTGAGGAACTAAAAAGTTTTTGTTGAGCCTTGAAAAGGCTAGAAGCAGTACTAAAACAAAAGTAATTAATCCTATTAAGTAACTATAAAATGCAAAATAAGCCATTAATTTATTTCATTCCATTCTAAAATAGTGTTTCTGAGGGTGTTATTAACATTAAGGTGCACCTATTTTCTCCAATAAAAAATAACTACTCAGTAGCATAGTTGTTATCAGACATACGGCCGTCGTGACCGAGCAATGCTGATATAGGATATATTAAAGAATTTAAGTTGACTATCAATACTGTTCTACCATAATACATTTAAGTTTTCTGTTAATCCCATTATTCGCCTAAACTGGACAACTATGAATACCAACAAATTTACTATACCCATGATTTTTGTCCTCATTTTATGGCTATTTTCCCCTATTTGCCAAGCAGATAATGGCTCATTTGTGAGCGTACAGCCAGCATTTCAAACGATTACATTATCAGGGTTTACCAGAGCACGACGAAGTATGCCAATTGCTAGCGAAATTTCAGGAAAAATCACCCACATTTATGCAGATATTGGTGAGGAAATTCCCAAAAATGGTATCTTTGCTTGTTTGGATAATACCTTTATCAAGCTTGATATAGCAGCCACCAAAAACAGCATAGCGCAACATGGAGTGGATTTAAAGTACTTAACTAAACAAGTTCAACGTCATAAAAAATTAGTGAAAACCCGTAGTGCAGCCATTAGTTTACTGGATGACCTTATACGACAAAAAGAGCTTGCCTACCGAGCTATTCAAAGTGCGAAAATTGAAAAACAAAAATTGGAAGAAACCAAGAGGCGGCATTGTATTAAAGCACCTAAAGGGTGGGTAGTCACTGAACGTAGTATTGAGCAAGGGCAGTGGATTGATATTGGAACACCTATTGCACAGGCTAATCATTATAAACAATTGCTCATACCGCTGACATTAACCGCTGAAGAGTTAGATGCATTACAACAAAAGTCAAAACCATTCATTCTGTATTTACCCGAATATAAGCAGGAAGTTTCTGCAACTATCGAGCGTATTTCACCTGCATTTGATGAACATTCACACAAAATTCGAGTTGATATTCTCGTGCAAGATACTTCCATTCAACCACGTAGTGGTATAAGAGCAGAGCTAAATTTAGATATTCCTGATCAAATGAACACCTTTCTTATCCCTAAAAAAGCGTTAGATGAACGTTTTGAAGAAGTCTGGTTAACGCGAAAAAATGGTCAAAAAATACGGGTAATGCTGCAAGGCTATTTAAATGACGATATTGCCAAAATTTCTGCCTCTAATATACAAATAGGCGATCAATTTCAATTACAACAGCGCTAAATTATGGATTCAATAGTACGTTTTTCATTAAAACAAAAAATATTTTTTAATCTGGTCTTTGTTTTATTATTTGTTGCTGGTTTCTATTCAATATCAGAACTACCTACTGAACGCTATCCTAATGTTAATTTTGGAGAAGTTGTTATTGATATTGCTTATCCAGGGGCATCACCTGTAGATGTTGAGGCACTTGTCACGCGAAAACTAGAAAAAACACTGGATACTATTGAGAATGTTGAATGGATAAAAGCGACTAGTTATCCTGAACGCGCACATATATCATTAAAATTCAAAGATGATAGTGACTATGAGTTTCTTTACAATGAGGTTCGCTTAAAAACAATTAATATAGTGAATGAATTGCCTATTGAAACGGATCCGCCTGTTATCAATAATTTTACTGTTAATGATTTTTATCCAGTAGTTACTGTTAATCTAATAGGTGATCATAGTAATCGTGCTCTTGCTTTAATGGCTCAAGAAGTCAAAAGTAAATTACAAAAAATTGAAGGTGTTAAAGAGGTACAAATTACAGGGAAATTTATTCGGGAATTTCACATTAATTTAGACCCTGAGAAATTACGTAAGAATGGTGTCAGCTATAATGAAGTTGTGCAGGCATTACAAGATGCTAATTTATCAATCCCTGCTGGCAGTATTAACACTTCCACGGGAAATTATTTAATAAAAGTGGATGAAAAGTTTAATAACCGCACGCAAGTTATTAAAACAATTATCCGTAAAAGTGGTGATTTAGGATTCATTCGATTAGAAAATTTAATTTCATCAGCGCACCTAGATTACCGCGATCCTGTTGTGATCTCTTCAGTCAATGGTGAGAATGCTATTGCCATAAAGGTCATTAAAACCGACTCCGGCAACGCACTTGATATTAAAGTAAGTGTACTCAGCACACTAGATAAATTAGAACCCTTATTGGAACAAGAGAACTTGAAAGTAGCATTCACTCAAGATTCAACGGTTAAGATTCAAGATGGTATCAGTACCTTAGGGTTAAATATGCTGGTAGGTATGATATTAGTCTCTATTATCATATGGTATTTCATGGGCTTTAGGAATGCGGGAATTATTACTATCGGTATTCCTTTTTCCTTCATTATCACTATGTTATTTATGTATATAACAGGGGGTAGTCTTAATGAAATGACTTTATTCTCATTTGTGCTGGTAACAGGCATTATCGTTGATGATGCCATTGTTGTAACTGAAAATATTTATCGACATATTCAAGAAGGCCGAAATATTGAACAAGCTGTTGTAGTGGGGACTTCAGAGGTGGCATTGCCCGTCATTTCATCAACACTCACCACGATTGCCGCTTTTTTGCCTATGTTGCTAATGAGCGGTCCAACGGGGGATTTTTTTGCACAAATTCCTGTGGCAGTCTCGTTTGCGCTTGCTGCATCACTGATAGAATGTTTAATTATTTTACCGATTCATTTTTATGATTTTGGCCCGCGTAACAATCAGGCTTTATCTGCACAACTGGAAGAAGATGATTTCATACTGGCATTTATTCGTACACTGACGGCAAATGTACTCGCCTTCACGCTAAAATATCGCAAAACTAGCCTAGGCTTAGTTTTTTTATTATTCCTTAGTTCTATTACCATTTTGGGTATCTCCATCTCTGGAAAGGCTCCTTTGGTAAAAATTCAGTTTTTTCCTAATGATTACTCAGTTTATCATGTCAATATTAAAGGTCCTTCAGAAATGCCTATTGAAGAACTCAATAAAAAGGTAAGGGAAATTTCACGGTTTATCCTTAAAGATGGTGCTGGTTACGCTCAATCTGCAGCTAGTTCAGCAGGGCTTTATATGGGAGATAACTACCTCCCTAAATTCAGCAATAATTATGGTAATGTAACCGTAACACTCCCGCCAAAAGAACAACGCCAATTTGCTGATCCCATGGCGCACCTTGATAAAATGCGCGATAAACTAAAGCAAGCTTTTGCAAAGCACGGTTTTAAAATAGATGTGCAAGCGCAAAAGGAGGGGCCAGTAACTGGTAAAGATTTAAGTGTACGGATTATAGGGAGTAATGAGCAGTCTATCAATGACTTGGCAGAAGAGTTACGTACTTTTTTAAGTAATACATCTGATATTATACCTTACCTAGTTAACTTTGACTCTGATCAAGGGCAATTAAAGCGTATTATTCGATTGGCTATTCAACATGAACGTTCTAGCGAATATGAGCTTAATAACAGCTTAGTGACGCGTTTAGCCAGTAGTGTCTTGGATGGTCAATATATTGGTAAATATCGTTTAAATGATGAGGAAATTGATTTAAAACTGGCTATTGATCCGAAATTTATTGGTACCATGCACAGTGCGCTTGCCATCCCGTTTATTGAGCACTCTACGGGGCCAATACGCCTTGGGGACTTAGTGAAGTTGCAAACTTATAGTGAGCCTGGCGAACTAAATCGTTATGGAACGCAAAGGTCTATTAATTTTACTGCCAACTTAAAAGTCGATGCACCGACTTCAGTGGCAACAATTCAGAGTCAAATCCAAACTTTTTATGAAGGTATCCGCATTAACTATCCAGGCGCTAGCTTAATATTTGCTGGTGATAATGAATCCACCTCGCGTTCCTACCGGTCACTAGCATTTGCATTCGTGCTTTCTAT
The DNA here is from genome assembly GCA_964640895.1 of uncultured Methylomonas sp. Classification (GTDB taxonomy): domain Bacteria; phylum Pseudomonadota; class Gammaproteobacteria; order Methylococcales; family Methylomonadaceae; genus Methyloprofundus. The sequence goes on along the minus strand of CAZXJK010000022.1, from coordinate 1,614 downwards.
CTTAATTATCTACCTAATATTAGCAGCACAATTCCAATCTTACTTGCAACCCGTTATTATTTTATCCGCTATTATTTTTGCTTTAACAGGTGTTATTTTAGGGAAATTTTTCACTCAATCAATTTTTACAGTCAATAGCTTTATGGCTATTATTGGTGTGGCGGGCGTAGTGGTAAATGATTCACTTATGCTGGTAGATTTTATGAACAAAAGCTATCGTGCAGGTTTAAGTCGACATGATGCTATAAAAGAAGGTATTCGTGTTAGGCTCAGGCCAATAATGATTACTACTTTAACAACAACATTAGGTTTACTACCTATGGCAATAGGGATCCCTGATTATTCAATGGTGTGGGGGTCGATGGCATCGACTTTTGTGACGGGGCTGGTGACGGCAACATTATTAACTTTATTTATCGTGCCTGTGCTTTGGGATATTGTACAAGCAAGGCAAGAAAAGTAAGCTCTTTGTGGCTACTAACTTAAGGCAAGACAAGGCATTACATCTAAAGCAGGCTAAAGACCTGCGCCCCTCGTTATTCCAAAACTGGGGCGCAGGTTTTTAGCCTGCTGTATAGTAGAATAATTAAATTGTCCCGCGTTAAATGGGGAGCCAAGTTTGTCATTAATATTAATCAAACATTCCAGGTGTTTGCGTTTTGTTATTTGCTAAACCACGAGCACTATCTAGACCCTGTATTTTAGTGAAAATAGCACCTGTCAGTATAGCGTTAGTAAAATTAGATTCACCTAATTTAGCGGCAGTAAAATCAACATTTGAGACATTGGCATTGGTGAAATTAGCGGCTGCTAATTCAGCGGATAGTAATATGCTATTTGTTAGGTTGGCGTTTGTTAAATTGGCAAACCGCATCGTAGCGCGACCTAAATCTGCATTTTTCATATTAGCATTGCTCAAATTTACTTTATTGAGGCTGACACGCATCAATCCCATTGGCTGATTTTTCATATCAGCTCCCCACCTGACATTGGATAGGTTGGCGTTCGTCATGTCCGAGCCATCCAAATTAGCGATAACACGGCTACCACTAAAATCTACATTACTGAGATTAGAGCGCATCATACTAACACCAAAAATACTAACCTTAGAGAGGTTGGCTCCCGCCAAATTAATACCTGTCATCACCGTTAAATCCAGTATTAAGCCTGATAAATTACTTTTGCTTAAATTGGCACCACGCAAATCAGCCCCCCATAAATCAGCTTTTCGGAAGTCCATATTTGATAAATCAACTCCTGTTAAGTTTTTACGCCTTAAGTTAGCAGGGGTGTTGGCAGTTGCTTGTTGCAATAGCTTTTGTACTTGGGTGCGTGTTAAATCAGCAGCAAATACGATGTTAATGAATAGTGTATTGACTATACACAGGCTGATGCTAAGTAGTAATTTTTTTTGTTGTTTCATGGGGAAAGAGCCTATAAAGTCTAAAATTTTAATTTAGGTACGAGAGTTGAGATCCTCACTTCTTAAAGTATGGTAACAGGCCGTATTATACTGCTAGAGGGAAAGGTTGTGGGGGTTTATAGTGAGAATATTTTTAGGCTCAGTCGCTGAAAATCAGGGAAACGGAGCTTAGCGAAGTGATGATTTTTAGT
>CAZXJK010000021.1:0-19402 GCA_964640895.1 uncultured Methylomonas sp. | reverse complement strand
ACAAACAAAAATCCTGCCAAAATATTGGATGCTTATTTATTTCCAAGTGCCTAATCATTTAAAATGTGGAAATTATTAGCCCTTCAGTCAACAAAATTATTCGCCAGCAATCGCCATTTCTTCAACCAGAATAGAACCAGTGCGAATATTGCCACGGTAGTCTATATCATTACCAACGGCTATAATTTGCTGAAACATATCTTTCAAATTACCCGCAATCGTAATTTCTTGTACGGGGTATTGTATTTCGCCTTGTTCTATCCAAAAGCCGGATGCGCCACGGGAGTAATCGCCTGTGACAGGGTTGACACCTTGTCCCATTAATTCAGTGACTAATAAGCCAGTACCCATTGCTTTGAGTAATTGCTGCAAATCTTGCTCGCCAGATGAAATACATAAATTATGTATTCCACCTGAGTGCCCAGTGGTTTGCATGCCGAGTTTGCGAGCCGAATAACTGCTTAATAAATAGGATTGTAGAATACCATCACTGATGATGTCGGTTGCTTGGGTGGCAACCCCTTCGCCATCATATAAAGCACTGCCTAAGGCACCTAATAAGTGGGGCTGTTCGTAGATATTAATAAACTCAGGGAATATTTTGGTATCTAAACTATCCAGTAAAAAGGAAGACTTTCGATATAGGCTACCGCCACTAATAGCACCAATAAAGGAACCTATCAGGCCACCCGCTACTTCAGCAGAATAGAGTACCGGGCATTTGCGTGTACTGAGACTACGACCGCCTAAGCGTTGTATGGTTCTTTCGGCTGCTTTTTGGCCAATAAATTCAGCCTTATCCAAATTGCGTTGGTCACGAGCAACGCTATACCAATAATCACGCTCCATAGCGCCCTCGCGTTCACCAAGAACTGAGCAGCTAATGGAGTGGCGAGTTGATGCATAGCCATGCATAAAGCCTAAGCTATTACCAAAAATGTGCATACCATTGTAGCTATCGACAGAAGCACCTTCTGAGTTGCTTATATCTGCATGATATTGGCGGGCGCTGTCTTCACAGGTGATGGCTAGGTTGATGGCATCATCAGCAGAAATACCCCATGGATGATGTAACTCCAGATCTTTAAATTCAGTTGCCAATTTGTTTGCGTCAGGCAAACCTGCATACGGGTCTTCGCTTGCATAACGCGCAATGCTGCATGCTGCAGAGACTGTTTCTTTAATGGATTTGGCGGAGATGTCGGTGGTGCTCGCTGAGCCTTTTTTCTGCCCAAAATAAACGGTCACTCCGAGACCTTGCGAACAGTGATGCTCTATGGTTTCTACCTCACCTAAGCGAACATTGACCGATAAGCCATTATCAACACTTAATCCTGCGGTGGCTTGACTAGCACCTTGTTGTTTTGCTTCGACTAATAAGTCGTTAATAATGGTTTCGAGGCGAGTAATTTCTTCTTGGTTTTGCATGATTTTTTAGGGTTGGCTGGTAGGCTCTATGTTGCGTTATTAGCTTGAAATTCAAACAGTTTATTAGTGTCAAAATCAAAACGATTTAAACATTGGTTCCACCAACAGTCAGTGCATCAATTTTTAAGGTAGGTTGCCCGACCCCAACAGGTACACTTTGACCTTCTTTACCGCAAGTGCCTACACCACTATCTAAAGCTAGATCATTACCGACCATACTGACTTTTGTTAATACATCAGGGCCATTACCAATTAAGGTCGCCCCTTTTACTGGCTGGGTGATTTTACCATTTTCAATCAAATACGCTTCGCTGGCAGAAAACACAAATTTACCAGAGGTAATATCGACTTGACCACCACTAAAGTTTTTTGCATAGAGGCCATTTTGCACAGACTGGATGATTTCTTCAGGATCACTGGCACCTGGCAACATATAGGTATTGGTCATTCTGGGCATTGGCGTATGCGCATAGGATTCACGCCGGCCGTTGCCAGTAACCGCTGTGCCCATTAGTCTGGCATTAAGCTTATCTTGCATGTAACCTTTTAAAATGCCATTTTCAATTAAGATGGTGTACTGGGTAGGAGTACCTTCGTCATCAATAGACAATGAACCGCGTCGGCCTTGTAAAGTACCATCATCAACTACTGTGCATAATGAAGAGGCAACACGTTCGCCAACACGACCACTAAAAGCAGAGGTGCCTTTGCGATTAAAATCACCTTCAAGGCCGTGGCCGATAGCTTCGTGTAATAAAATGCCTGGCCAACCAGAACCTAATACGACTGTCATGCTGCCTGCGGGTGCTGCAACGGCTTCTAAATTGACTAAAGCTTGCCTGACGGCTTCACGAGCATATGACATGGCGCGATCTTCATTGAGAAAATAACTGTAGTCATCACGAGCACCGCCCCCCATACCACCTTGTTCGCGTTTGCCGTTATCTTCGACAATCACACTGATATTTAAACGCACCAAGGGGCGCACATCGCCAGCTAAAGAATTACCTTGAGTGGCAATGAGAATATGTTCTTGAACACCGACTAAACTAATAATGACTTGTTCAATACGGGGGTCTAATTGTCGAGTCTGCACATCAATTTTACGTAAAAAATCGACTTTATCTTGGTCACTTAATGAATTAAGCGGGTTGACTGTTGCGTAGAGTTGCGGGTATGCCTTGGTAGTTGGTAGTGCAACTTTGGCATCTTGACCTTGCCGTGCAATGGCTTTAACATTTTTTGCCGCTGTTAGTAGTTCACTCAGTTCAATTTTGTCGCTGTAAGCAAAGCCAGTTTTTTCACCCGATAATGCACGTACTCCTGCGCCTTGCTCAATATTATGATTGCCTTCTTTAATGATGCCATCTTCTAAAACCCAAGACTCGTAATGACTGGATTGAAAATAAATATCGCCATCATCTACTGGACCGGAGGTTAATTGCTCCATGACACGATAAATATCATTTTCTTGTAGGCCTGTCGGGACAAGTATGGCTTGTTTTGCTAATTGTAATATATTGTCGGTCATTAGAGTTTATCCGCAGCTGATTTGGCGGTGTTGTAGTACAGGGAATGATTCGCGAGTTTTATGTAATCGTACAAGGTCAATTTCTGCTGAAACGGTGCCTGCATTGGTTTTCTTGCAATCTAAAATAGTACCCCATGGGTCAATAATCATACTATGACCAAAGGTTTGGCGGCCATTAACATGGAAGCCACCTTGATTGGGCGCAATGACGTAACATAAGTTTTCCACCGCGCGCGCTCTTAATAAGAGTTCCCAGTGAGCTGCCCCCGTTTTTTGGGTGAATGCTGAGGGTAAAATAAGCACTTCCATGCCTTGTGCTTGCATCATGCGAAATTGCTCTGGAAAGCGTAAGTCATAACAGATAGCAATCCCTAATTTACCAAAAGGGCTATCAATGACTAAAGGGGTCGTACCTTTGGTAATGGTGTCGGATTCGCGATAAACTTCATCGGAACCAGGTACTTGTACGTCAAATAAATGAATTTTGTCATAGCGTGCAATGCGTTCACCTAGCTCATTATAAATGAGGCATGCAGCCATTACTTTATTTTCATCCTTAGCAGCAATGGGCATAGTGCCTGCAATAATCCAGACAGCATATTTTTTAGCAGTATTGGCAAGAAACTCTTGAATAGGGCCTGCACCATCAGTTTCTTTATGTTCTATTTTGTCGTGTTCGCTTTGCCCCATTAAGGCAAAATTTTCTGGTAAAGCAACAAGCTTGGCACCTGCTTGGGCCGCTTCAGCAATTAAGCGTTCGGCTTCAGTTAAGTTGGAACTTATATTAGGGCTGGAGGCCATTTGGATGGCTGCACATTTATTCATACTGTTGTTATCTTAAATAAATTAGTGGTTATTTTTTTTGGGTTGTGACTTGCTTGGTAGCACTCGGTTAAATTGCCGCTCTACCTGAAAATTATCCCAAGTTCCTTTAATGTTATAGAGTAAGCTCAACAAGAGTCCTCCGGCATGCTCATCACCAATAAAGGTTTTGGTGACGACATTCGCTACATTACCTATAATTGTACCAGCAATAGGCACTTTAGGGAGTACTGTTGCCTGTATATCAATTTGCTCAGTGTTTAAGTCGGTGGAGCCAGTAATGAAAATTTCGGCAGGCATCGCATCAATGTGAGATTTATTTGTCTTTATTAAGCCTTGGTTCAAATTTAATTTAGCTGTTATTTCGGTAAAACTTAGGCCTGCTTCGGTAATATCTGAAAAGTCCAGGCGTAAGCGCTTGCCCAGTTTACTCACATCCAAGACACCCAAAATACGGCCTATACCAGGATCTACTCCTAAAATGCGGCCATTAGTTAGGTAAGCATTAACCGAGCCTGATAGTAATGATTTTGAGAATTCATGGGGGGGCGCTAGCCAGTGTAATGCAAATTGTAGTTCGGCTGAGCTGCCAACAAGATTATTAGAAAGTTGCATGCTTTGTAATAGATGCCCAAAATTTTGACTTAATAATTGGCCTTCAATAATGGTTGTTTCTTGTATTGCTTGCTGCCTCCAATGTCCGGAAAGCTCTAGTTGCTCAGTGGCAGAGGTAATATGGAACTGTTTAATAAAAAGGCCGTCATGCGCTGCTTGTGTTTGTATGTCAAGTGTTCCCAAATTGACATTTTGCCAATAGAGGGCATTGCTTTTTATGGTCATACTAGGGAAATCACTAAGTTGCAACGTTGCACTATCATTACTATTAAGGCTGCCTTTGAATTCCAGTTGCTGCAAAGCGGAAAGGTTTAAGTTGTCAAAAGATAAGCTTAATTGAGTTGTTTTATTAAACTCGGTGGGTAGCATGGCGCTACCATTCGCTATTGGGCTAGTAAATTTACCTTGCCAGTATGAATTGATACGTTGCAAGTTAATGACTAAACTATTATCTGTAGTGAAGAGGTCAGTATAGCTAAGACTAAAGGAGTCAACACCTGATGAACTAATGCTTGAGCTTAGTTCAAGAGGATGCTTTTGTAGAGTAGGCTTGGAGAATGGCGGGAAGTCAATTGCAACGCCAACCAAATCAGATGTTAACTGTATGTGGGTACTGCCTTGTGTATCCGTCGGAATATTGAGCAGTATTTGATAAGGGCTACTACCGTGTAAATAGTTCCAAAAACCATGTGGGAAATGCTTCTTTAATAGTGGTATATCTGCTTGTCCTGATATTAAGATGCTAGTATTAAGCTCATTGCTGTCAATTTTTGCAGTTATTGGCGAGCCAAAGGCTTGGGCAGTGATGGCTTCGCTAAAAGTACCTTTTTCTGAAAAGTGGATATTGGCATTAATGTCGGTAATACTTATCTCAGCACTGTTAAGGCTCAGTGTGGCAGCATTCGTCTGGGCAATAATATGAGTTTGTACAGGGAGTTCACTCAATGGGATTTTTAAATCTAGATTTGCAGCAAAAGAACCTTGAATTTCACAGGCTTTGTTAACCGCAGAGACCTGTTTTTGTAAAGGGGAGTGCTCTAGAAATTGAGTTGCCTGACTCAATTCACCTTTTATATCACCTGTAATGACTAGGTAATCACTGTGCGTAAACGAGTCAATACCGACAGCAGCTTGTCCAATATGCGCCCCAAATGCGTGGCCATCAGTAATGTTTACCGCCAAGCTTTCGGAGAAGAAGCGGATTTCTGCACTAAGGTTTTCTAAGTTTGGCCAGTCAGGAGCATAGTGTAAATTTACATCTTGGGCAGTAAATAATACTTCCATAACACCTTCGCTTTTAGTAAAGGGATAATCTGCTAAAGCACCTCGAAATAGGAGGTCACCTTGTTCGACAGTGCCTGCTAAAAAAGCATGGTCTAACCAGTCAACCAATGTGTCATCAGCAAGTAGGCCTACAGGTAAATAAGGGGGGATTTGGGCTGCATCACGGCCATCATAGAAATAGGTGTGCAAGCTTAGGCTAGTTGCTTGTTCATTTTTGGGTAAGGTTAATTGAAACTTATTTTTAACCTTGATATCCGCTGTTTGCAACTCTAGCATCGGACTACTCAATAGCCAAGCATCTGGTTCTTGTTGCCACTGTAGTAAGCCTAAAATATGCTGAATGTTCAGTGGTTGGCGGAATTGATCGGGCACATCAAAACTGAGTTGTTGTGAGTTAATGACTATGTTGCCTTGAGATTCATTACCTTTTATATGTAAGTTAATCCCTTTAATGCCAGGAATATCAGCAAAAGCTTGATACTGTAAATTGTTAAACTCACCATTGATGGCAAAAGTCTGTTGTGGGATGTCGGCCAAAAATAATAGGTCTTTTATTTCACCCTGTAGAGCAAGTTTGTGCAATGTTTTTTGTAGTTCTTCTGGTAGGACTTTATTCAGGATGATGATTTCTCTAAGTCGCCCTAGGTTTAAATGCGGGCAGTTCAGTGCGATATGTGTCAGTTCACCAGCAGGATTATGTTCTAAAGCAAGTGCTAGTTGAGAAATGGCAAGGCGTGCATTTTGAGAGCTGAATGCCATATTTTGTATGGCTAGTTGCCATTGTTTTGCTTGCTTTTGTATTTTGAATTGCAACTCAAGTACATCAACAGGGAAGTACTGCTTTTGTTGTTGGTCTGTTATGGCAACATCTTGGATGCGTACATTACCACTCATCTGGGTCATTTCTGCAGCTTGCCAAGTGCTCCAGATAGAAAAATCACCATGCCCTTGGGTAAAGGAGAAGTTAAAGGGGAGGTCACCAGTAATGATTTTGGCAAGGTTTATGTGCTTTCCTTCGATAAATAAACGTGCGTTAACGCTATTAGGTTCAAACATATTACCAGTAAAGTCCATGGCTAAGCGCAGTGATCCCCCAAGAGAATCAGGCAAATCCATAGAGATAAATATTTTATGCCGATTGGTGTTGTGGATGAATATATTGACATGCTTAAGCTCGATCGGTTGCGCATTGCGCTTTTCATCTAACCATAAAATTTCACTATCAATCAGTTCATATTGCTTGCCTTGCATAAGCCAAGTGGGTTGTTTGCTATCATTGCTAGGTAAGCCAGCAATCGCGATACCACCAGTTGCTAAACGCCTAATTTCTAATTTGGCACCTATGAGCGTGACCTGTAGTGCTTTTAATAGCGAATGGCGTATGGCCGTGAGTAGGCTTAAACCTACGTGGACTTCTTGTAAGTGTATGGCTGTTGTAGGCGCTGCAACGGCTTGCACTTTAATGCCATGCAGTATGAGTTCGGGCTTAAAGCCATTAAATGCGCCAGACACACTGCTAATTTTGACCTGAGTACCTAAGTAGTTAGCAAGTTGTGCTTCTAAGTCCGGTTTAAATACATTTAGCTTGGTCATGGCAAAGTGTAAAGCACTTGTGCCGATCGCCGCCACCAGCAATAGCCAAAAAAGGCCATGCATGGTGTAGTGGTGAATACGCTTGAGCATTACTTTGCTTAGTTTCGATTACAGTAAAACAACATCGTATTGTTCTTGACTATATTCAGACTCGGCTCTGAACTTAATGCGGATATTTAAGAAGTCTTCTAATTCTGCTAAGACATCAGCCTCTTCATCCAACAGTTTCTCAACCACAGTGATAGAGGCAAGTACCAGAATTTGTTGCACATTGTATTGCTTTACTTCGCGGATGATTTCACGAAAGATCTCTAGGCAAATGGTTTCTGCTGTTTTGAGCTCGCCCTTGCCGCCACAAGTAGTACAAGGCTCACATAAAATATGCGCTAAACTTTCCCGAGTACGTTTGCGAGTCATTTCTACCAAGCCTAAAGCAGAGACTTCAGTAATCTTGGTTTTTGCATGACATTTTTCTAGGGTTTTTTCTAAGGCCTGTAAAACTTGATTTTTGTGATTCTCGCTTTGCATATCAATAAAGTCAATAATGATAATGCCACCCAAATTGCGTAGTCTTAATTGGCGTGAAATGGCCTGTGCAGCTTCAAGGTTGGTTTTGAAAATAGTTTCTTCCAAATTACGCCCACCGACATACCCGCCAGTATTAACATCAACGGTCGTCATAGCTTCGGTTTGATCAAAAACTAAATGACCGCCAGATTTTAACTGAACTTTACGGTCGAGGGCTTTTTCAATTTCATCTTCAATATTGTAAATATCAAATAAAGGCCGTTCGCGGGTGTAATGCTCAATAATAGGGACAATATCGGGGACAAATTCTTGTGCAAATTCCACTAAACGCTGGTGTGTTTTACGGGAATCAACTTTAACTTTTTCGATATTGTCAGTATATAAATCACGTAAAGTTCGAATGCTTAAGGGTAGATCATAATGAATAAGAGAGCGGGGCTCGGCAGCTGCAATTTTTTCTTGTACAGAATCCCAAAGTTGCAACAGAAATAACATGTCTGATTCTAAAGTCGGTTCATCGATGCACTCAGCTGCGGTTCGGGCGATAAAAGCACCTGATTCATGTTCTAATTGAAATTTTTCCTGAAAAGCACGTAAGCGCGCTCTTTCTGGTTCACATTCGATCCGTTGAGATACACCCCCTTTATTAGAAAATGGCATATACACTTGGTAGCGAGAAGGAATAGATATTTCAGTCGTCAAGCGTGCGCCTTTACTACCAATAGGATCTTTGCTGACTTGTACGATGACTTGTTGATTTTCAGTCAGATAGTCTTCAATATTTTCGGAGTCTTTACTCTCTAGTTCACGATTTGATAAATCAGAAAGATGTAAGAAGGCAGCGCGATCCAAACCAATTTCAATAAAAACGGCTTGCATGCCTGGTAAAACTCGGCAAACAACACCCTTATAGATATTGCCGACTAAGCCAAGCTGGCGTGTCCGTTCGATAATTATTTCCTGAATTACTCCGTTTTCTACGATAGCGACACGTGTTTCGGGCGGGGTGACGTTAATCAGTATTTCTTCACTCATTGAAAATTTTTATTCCTTCATTGGCTAAAATTTGTGCAGTTTCAAACAAGGGTAAACCCATAATACCTGAATAACTACCCGTAATGGATTGTATGAAAATGCTGGCTAATCCTTGAACTGCGTATGCACCTGCTTTATCGGCTGGCTCTCCTGTGTGCCAGTATTGTATAATTTCTTGTGTCGAAATGGCACGAAAAGTAACATCTGATACGCTTAAAACTTGTTGTGTGCTTTGTCCTCGTACCGAAACGGCGCTATAAACTTGGTGGGTACTGGCTGATAACTGCTCTAGCATGCTGATGGCATGCTCCAAATTTTCAGGTTTACCCATAATAGTATTATTAATGACAACTGAAGTATCAGCCGCAAGCACCACCGCATTATTTGCAGTAAGTTGTTGCCAGACAGCAAGTGATTTTGCATGGGCAACCCTGATAACGTAATCAGTTGGGGCTTCATTGGGTAATGGCGTTTCATCAACGGCGGCAACTTGTATGGTATGGTTTATGCCTAGTTGATTAAGTAATTCGCTTCTGCGCGGTGAGGCAGAGGCTAAAATAAGTTCTGGTGTCATTAACGATGGTATGGGTGGTTATTGATAATACTCCAAGCACGGTAAATTTGTTCGGCAACTACGATACGTACCAGAGGGTGAGGCAAAGTCATATTGGATAGGCTCCAAGATTGCTTAGCTAATTGTTTGACTGAGTCGGCAAGTCCTTCTGGGCCACCGATCAGCAAGGCAATGTCTTGACCGCTATCCAACCAGCCACGCATTGACTTAGCCAAGTCAGGTGTCGACCACGCTTTGCCAGGTACATCAAGGGTGACGACGTGACAACCTTTAGATAATGCAGCGATCATGCGTTCACCTTCGTCACGTACGATGCGTTGCACATCACTGTTTTTACCACGTTTGCCCGCAGGGATCTCTTTTAGAACCAAAGAGCATTCTTTAGGCATACGTTTGGCATATTCATCGTAGCCTTGCTTGACCCAGCTGGGCATTTTTTGGCCAATAGAAATTAAATATATTTGCATGATTAGTATTGGTACTGGCTAACTATTTGGTCATAACTACCATCCTGCTGCATTTCAATAATGGCTTGGTTAAAGTCATCAATAATGGCTTGGGCATTTTTATTGGTTTTGCTGACCGCAAGATACAGTTTTTTATATTCTAATGCGGGGCTGATAAATTCAAAAGTATTGGCTTGTGTGGGGAGAACTTTTTGTAAGGCATAGTGAATGGCGCGCTCATCACCTAAGGTGAGGTCAATATTGCCACTGTGTAATTTTTGTAAATTTTGAATAATAAAATTATCAGGCACCTTCATTAAAGTGCGCGTTCGATTGAAGGCATCATTATAAGCATAATCGCGTACTGTGCCGATGATAAAGCCTTTTAAGTCAGATAATTGCGTATATTCAACTTCTAGACTTTTCTTCTTTATAAAGCTAATTTTATTGGTCAAATAGGGTTGGCTAAAGAGCAAGTAATGTTCACGCGCAGCTGTTTTCCAAATAGCACAAGTGGCATCAAATACACCGATCTGTACACCTTCAAGTGCTCGCGGCCAACTATCAATATTTAATCTGGGCTGGTAGCCTTTTCTTTGTAAAGCTTGGTTTACCAGTTCAAATGCCAGACCTTTACCCGGTAATGAATCATCTACATAAGGAGGCCATTGACTGCTAACAATATTAATATTATTGGTAGCGATCGCTTTGGTGGTAAAAAAACTAAAAATGCAAAGTAGCAAAAGGCGATTAATCATAACTGAGTATTCTTGAATGTGATTCAGTAAGTAAAAATTTGTTAATAACTATTCTATAATGATAATCTATAGTTTCATAAACAAATAATAAGGCTAGGCTAAGTATCATGGATATTAAATCAAAACTTTTGGGTACGCAATCTGTTGATCCTGACACTATTATTACCTTTCCACATGGTCTTCCTGGATTTGAAAGTGATACACGCTTTAAGTTTTTTCATCAGGAAGGTAGTGATATAGTTTATTGGTTACAATCACTTGATAATGATGAAGTATTATTTTCTGTCGCTCACCCTGCACAATTTAATATTAATTATAATTTTACCTTAACGGATGCTGAGGAGACCTTACTAAAGTTAGATAATGTTGATGATCTTATTATTATGATGCTTTTGCATAAAAGTGATGATGAGTCTGCGCAACCTACTATTAAAGGCTCTATTCAAGCTCCGATAGTGATTAATGGTAAGGCGCGTATTGCAATACAGAAACTCTTACCTGAAGTAGTACAAAGCATTACTTTGACTGAAACTAGCAATGAAATTGATGTATCTGAGGCATAATTTGTAAGGCAGGGTAGGGTAGCTTTAGCACTTTTTTCTGGTGGAAAATGTTAAAGCTATTCCATCCTACGACTCAGAATTGATACCCAAATAATACACGGATCTGCTCTGTTTTAATGTCTGTCCCAAGGTTTTTGATCAGTGCATACATTATGTCAATATTAAATTTATTGGCATACTGAAAGCTCAGATATGCGTTCAGTTCCTGTATGTGGAAGTCAGCCGCTCTTTCAGCTTGGAAATCCCCCGTGGCAACACCCAAAGCCAATCCCGCAATGGGCTGGTACTCTAGGTTAAGTAGTACTGCTTGTGAATTAATGCCTGTGTCGATCGCATCTAAGGTCATTTCTTCCATGGAGGTATAGAAAGGTCCGCCGCCGACACTATTCACAGCTGCTGACTTCCCCCAATTTTTGTTAAAAGCGGTAGTGAAGGTAACACCATAAGCACTTAAAGAAACTATAAAACCTAGGGTGGTGGCATCAACGTTTCCAATAGATTGCTTGCCTACCGAGCGGCCTAAATCAAACTGTGTACCTAGTTCATAAAAAAAGATGTTGTTAATATTATTTCTATAGTGCAAATCCGCATAAACAATTTGTTGTACATCTTTAATATAATAATACCAAATGCTCGCGGCGATATTTTCTTGTTCAAAAGCCCCCCAGCTAACCCATGATTGTGAGCCTTTACCACCAAATGCTTTACCGATACCAACAAAATCTGCCTGATCGTGGTTATTTTCCCAGCCTTTTGCAGTGCGAACCAATCCAGTACCTACATAAAATGATTTATTAATGGCATAATCAACTAGGTAGGCTTCGAAGATATTAGGTAGCAGACGCAAGTCATCTTGGCCCATATGTGGTGAATCAAAGCGTTGTGACCCTATATGTGCTTCAAAATCCAGATAAGATAGGGTCATGACGGCTTCACCTAAAGTGATATAGCTATTTTTATTTTCGTTGAAAAAATCAGCGTGCACTTCATCTTTGTTGCCACTGTTAAAGCCTGGATTAATCGCTGTAAAAGCACTGACATGGGCTTTAAAAAAAGATCCCCAAGAAATACCACAGCCCAGCTCACCACCGAAACCATAAGCTTGCTGTTTTGCAACGGTATGTTCATGTGTTTGAATATAACCTGCGCGCACAAAGCCATTACAACCATCGTATTTTAAGTCATGCTTTATGCCAGTTTCGCGTTTCGGATTATTGATGTTGTATGGGGAGCTGGGGGCTAAATCTTCTTGCGTTGAAGTTTGAACTGAGGTTGTTTCATCAGCTATGGATGTTTGTAGTGCGAGTAACACTATTAACAAACTATAAAGGTAAGTTTTCATGTTTTCTCATTATTTATTAAAAATACCAGCAGGTATTAAGGTTTTAGCTAAAGGCCAGGTTCAATAAAAATCAATCGCTATATTGGTCTGATTTATCGCTAGTCATTGCTAAATAAATAATAAGATAGGGAAGGGTAAAAAAGAATGCATATTGTTGATACTCAGTTACTGTGCTCACCCGCACAAGTATAAATTCAAGAAAAATATTTCTTGGCCTATTCCAGGCAGGTCTCCGGACTGATGAGCGATGTGCTATCTATGTTTACGCCTTCCCGTTCCTAAGAACAGTGGACTCTGTAAACACTTAACTCAATTACCGTTGCGGGGGCAGTGTTGGCTTTATTATTGCTAATGCACCAACTTCCCTATTAATTTTGAAATGTTTTTTCAAAATACCTAGAACGGGGGGCACTATACATTTAATTGAAAATAGGAACAAGTCTTATTTGCAGTTGTACCGTGAAAGTTTATTCATATGAATAGTAACGATATAATGAGCTATTGAATTTAAACTGTTTAAATTAAGTTGGGAATAAAATGACAAGTAAGCAAAGCATGAGTGCAGCAGAGCGTATTGTTGCTGATGCACGTAAACATCAAACCGATCGTGAGAAAACATATCGTGGTCAAGCGTTAAAAATGTACCCTTGGGTTTGTGGGCGTTGTTCACGTGAATTTGATAATAAAAATTTACAAGAATTAACTGTTCATCATAAAAATCATAACCATGATGATAATCCAGCTGATGGCAGTAATTGGGAGCTATTGTGTTTATATTGTCATGATAATGAGCATTCCAAATATGAAGAAATGCGCTTTGGTAGTGTTAAGCAAGAACAAGATAATTCGGGTGGATCACATAACCCGTTTGCAGGTTTGGGCGACTTGCTGAAGAAATGAGTAAATGCCCTTGGGCGTTGGCCAACCCAATAGAAGAACATTATCATGATACTGAGTGGGGCATGCCCGTGCATGATGAGCGTTTGTTATTTGAGTTTCTGATTTTAGAGGGTGCGCAGGCAGGCTTAAGCTGGTTGACGGTATTAAAAAAACGCGCAGGTTATCGTCAAGCATTTGCAGATTTTGATGCGCATAAAATTGCCCAATTTACTGAGGCAGATCAAGCGGCGTTAATGATTAACCCTGATATTATTAGGAATAAGCTAAAGATCAAATCCACCATTACTAATGCGCAAGCTTTTCTGGCAATACAGGAACAATATGGTAGTTTCGATCAATATATGTGGCAGTTTGTCGGTGGACAAGTCATTAACAATGCTTGGCAGTCCATCGAGGATGTTCCTACCAGTACTCCTGAGTCTGATTTAATGAGCAAAACTCTAAAAAAGGCTGGTTTTAAATTTGTTGGCACAACTATTTGTTATGCTTATATGCAGGCAGTGGGAATGGTGAATGATCATTTACTGACTTGCCCAAGCTATGACTTAACCAATAGAGCTGGTAGTTAATTCAGGAAATAGGAATTTAATTGTATGCGCAACAGAAAAACAGCGCTGCAAGTGTTTTTTCGTTTTAGCGATGTTCTAAATGCTATACAATAGGCAAGATACAGATTTTAGCGTTTTTATAAAGATATTATTCATGACAGACACGACTAAGAATGGTGCAAAAGCACGTAATCGTGGTATTTATTTACTACCCAATCTTTTCACAACAGGGGCTTTATTTTCAGGGTTTTATGGCATAACCTCAGCAATTGATGGTCGCTTTGAAACAGCGGCAATGTTGATTTTTGTTTCCTTGGTGTTAGATGGCCTCGATGGACGGGTAGCACGAATGACAAATACCCAAAGTGATTTTGGTGCCGAGTACGATAGCATGGCTGATATGGTTTCTTTTGCAGTTGCACCAGCCATCATTTTGTATTTATGGTCATTGGCCTCTTTAGGCCAAGCAGGGCTTATTGGTGCTTTTGTGCATTTAGCGGGTGGTGCCTTACGCTTGGCGCGTTTTAATACTCAGTTAGCTACACAAGACAAACGCTATTTTCAAGGCTTACCGAGCCCTGCTGCTGCTGCAATTTTAGCGGGCTTAGTTTGGATTAGTGAAAAGTATGACTATGGTATTGGTGAATTACCTTGGCTCGTATTGGTTATGGCCGTTTCAACTGGCTTGTTAATGGTGAGTAATTTCCGCTACTATAGTTTTAAAGACATCAACTTACGCGATAAAGTGCCTTTTGTTGTTGTCATTGGTGTCATGTTGGGTTTTGCCATTACCTTATCCAACCCTGCTACCGTGTTATTTTTCTTTTTCTTTGGCTATGCTTTATCAGGCCCCATTATGACTATGTTATTATTGCGCCGTAAACGTCAAGAGCGTACTAATTAAAGAATATGCAGCCAATAAATAAAGCAATCATTGCGAATCGTTATCTTTCCTCTAGCTGGCTAGGCCGGCACCTGCCCTGATGGGCATATTCTCTGTTTTATCTGCTTTAAATACTTTTTTCTAGCCTTTTGGCAGGATTCTTAAGCTTAATCCTGCTTAGCTAATTGTTGGCTATTTATAAATAGTCTGACATGTATGGAATCTCTCATGAAAGATAAATTAATAATTTTTGATACAACTTTGCGCGATGGCGAGCAAAGCCCTGGTGCGTCAATGACGCGTGATGAAAAAGTAAGAATTGCACGTGCTTTAGAACGTTTAAAAGTCGATGTGATTGAAGCAGGGTTTCCTGCGGCAAGCGATGGTGATTTTGCTGCCGTACAAGCCGTGGCTGCAACGATTAAGGACAGTACTGTTTGTGGTTTGGCGCGGGCGCTGGATCGTGATATTGATCGCGCGGGCGAGGCTTTGAAACCTGCCGCAAGTGCACGTATTCATACTTTTATTGCGACTTCACCGATTCATATGCAAATGAAGTTGAAGATGTCGCCTGACCAAGTTGTGGAATATGCCGTGCGTGCCGTCAAACGAGCGCGACAATACACTGATGATGTTGAATTTTCACCTGAAGATGCAGGGCGTTCAGAAGAGGATTTTTTGTGTCGTATCTTAGAAGCTGTTATTGATGCAGGGGCGACCACGCTAAATATTCCAGATACTGTAGGCTATAGTATTCCTGCAGACTTTGGCGCGATGATTTTTAATTTAAGACAACGTATTCCTAATGCGGATAAAGCTATTTTTTCAGTACATTGTCATAACGATTTAGGCTTAGCCGTTGCTAACTCCCTATCGGCAGTGATGAATGGCGCACGCCAGGTTGAGTGTACGATTAATGGTCTGGGTGAGCGTGCTGGTAATGCAGCGTTAGAAGAAATCGTGATGGCCATTAAAACGCGACATGATGTGTTTACTTGCGATACGGGCTTAGATACTCGTGAGATTTTGACATGTTCTAAATTAGTCTCCAGCATTACAGGGTTTCCAGTACAACCTAATAAAGCGATTGTGGGTGCTAATGCGTTTGCACATGAATCAGGCATTCATCAGGATGGTGTATTAAAAAATCGAGAAACTTATGAAATCATGCGTGCTGAAGATGTAGGGTGGTCAGCAAATCGAATGGTTTTGGGTAAACATTCCGGACGTAATGCCTTTAAAAGTCGGATGACAAAGCTAGGCTTTGAGTTTTCGAGTGAATCTGAATTAAATGATGCTTTTTATCGCTTTAAACAATTGGCTGATAAAAAACATGAAATTTTTGATGAAGATTTGCAAGCGTTAATTACTGAGGTCAGTGCAGAAACGGAAGAAGAGCATTTTAAGCTTATTGCTTTAAAGGTCTGCTCAGAAACGGGTGAAACTCCGAATGCGACTGTCACGGTAAAAATAGGTGAACAAGAGTTTACGGCTGATTCTGAAGGCAGTGGTGCCGTCGATGCTAGTCTGAAAGCAATTGATTCCATTGTGGACTCTAAAGCTTCTTTAGAGCTGTATTCAGTTAACAATATTACGAATGGTACGGATGCGCAAGGTGATGTGACTGTACGTTTGGAAAAAGCGGGTCGGGTTGTTAACGGCTTAGGTGCAGATACCGATATTGTCATTGCCTCAGCAAAAGCCTATATCAATGCTTTAAATAAGCTGGAAGATAAAGGCGTTAAAAAACATCCTCAGGTATAAGGCGGGCATAGCTTATCTGTTTAAAGATTAAGATTTAATGATGGATAACACAATACGTCTGCAATACTTGGCTGCAATGGGTATAGATGTTTGGGTGCCTCGCTATATTGAAGAGCAAACAAAAATTCAAGCTGTTGATGCTGGTGTTGATATTTTTGATGATAACTGGGGTGTATTACAGTCAGAAATAACAACTTGTCAGCAATGCGAGTTAGGGAAAACTCGACAACAAGTTGTACTAGGAGTAGGTAATAAAAATGCTGACTGGATGTGGATTACTGAGGCACCAGGGTCAGAAGACGAGCAGCAGGGTCAGCCATTTTCTGACCATTCTGCATTGCTGTTAACAGAAATATTCAGAGCTATGCAATTAACTCGCGAGGAAGTGTTTATCACTAATATTGTTAAATGCAGGCCGCCTGATGATCGTGAAGCTAAGGTACATGAATTAAGTGCTTGTGCACCCTTTTTAGAACGTCAAATTGCTTTGGTGCAACCTAAAATCATTATTGCTGTCGGGCGGATTGCGGCACATAAGTTATTACAAAGTAAAGCCACCTTATCTGAACTAAGAGAAACTAGTTATGAACTAGGTGGTATTCCTCTGGTCGTGATGTATCATCCGGCCTATTTGTTGCGTGCTTTAACGCAGAAAAGCAAAGCTTGGCAAGATATGCAACGAGCTTTAACTCTATTTGAAACAGTGAAATAAGAATGATAAAAAAAGTATTAAGTCAACTTAAGGGGTTAGTGACCTATGATGCCGATCGTGAATTTTATGCCAAAGTGTTCCCAGATACTTTAGATCAGGTAGCACTGATGCGTTTTCGTAAAATGTACAAAACTGATTTACCCAGAGTTTTGGATATAGAAGGGCAAGGTTATAATTACCCATGGAAAGTGGCGATCTTTCATGATTGTTTAAAAGCAGCGCATTATGACTGCTGGGTTTGTGAAAATACTGAAGATGAAATCATGGCATTTTGTATTGTTTCTACAGCAGTCGGTGAAGCCACCGTGCTTAATTTATGTATTGATCCTGTGATGCGCAAACAGGGTTTGGGGCGAAAATTTATGAAGCATGTGATTGAGGCTGCCAGAGCTAAAAAAGCTGAAAGTGTTTTTTTAGAAGTGCGTCCATCTAATACAGGGGCAGTCGCTTTATATGCAAGTATGGGATTTAATGAAGTGGGTACTCGCCCAGGGTACTATAAAGCTGAAAATGGTGCGCGTGAAGATGCTTTGATGATGGCTTATACATTGATTTAGGTTTTATTGTTGTCCGCCCGTGCGCCTATCTGTTTATTAAGGGGTGATAGTTATTAAACCCTCGCCCCTTAATGATAAAATATGAATATTTTATATTTTTTACTGTAATTCCGATGACTAAACTTTTTAAGGTACTTACTTTTCTTGTTTATATAACTTTATTATCTGGATGTGGTGCGATCACGCCATTAACATTGCAATTTGATTACAAAGCATCAAGTACTGCTAGGTTACTCAATGGGCAATCAATACAAATAGGTGAATTCGCAAATGAACTAGGTTTTTCTAATGCCAACCAAGTTAAACGCAACCTCAAGTATACCCAAACTATTTCTAGCATTGTCAAAGATGCTCTTAAGCAAGAGCTAATGGCTTCTGGCTATCAAGTTAGTCAGAGTAATCTTATCGTATCGGGAAAAATTCATAAGATGTGGGGGCAAAATGAAATTACGTTTAAGATCAAAGATAGCAACGCCAATAAAGTATTGTTTGAAAAAGTAATTCGTACTAATCATCATCATGACATGCTATGGGATACTGTTGCGCAGACTAATAATTTGCGTGAGCTTATGAATTTGTTTTTACGTGATCAAGGTGTGCAAAATGCTATTCAAACAGCTAATTCATCCATAAAAAGGCCGCAACCAGTAGCTAATGCAGATAATAGGCCGCCTGCTAAAATGCAAAATAACTTATCAGTATCAGCAAACTTACCTGCTAATGATGATTTTATTAACAGAAAAAAAGTGGCTTTAGTGATTGGTAATAGTGCTTATTCCATAGGAGCATTAAGAAACCCAAAAAATGATGCATATGATATTGCACAAGCTCTTAGGCTATTAGGTTTTCAGGTTATTTTAGAGATAAATGCAGATCAGCAACAGATGGATGAGGCAATCGCACGGTTTGGCAGAGCATTAACAGATAATAGTGTAGGGTTATTTTACTATGCAGGGCATGGTATTCAGGTAAAAGGCACGAATTATTTAGTTCCTATTAATTCAGGGATTAAAAAAGAGCGAGATGTGAAATATAAAACGGTTGATTTAGGTGTGGTACTTGATGAAATGCGTAATGCAAGGACAGGTTTAAATATTGTTTTACTAGATGCTTGTCGTGATAACCCTTTTCCGCACAGCTCCAGATCAGGAGCGCGTGGCTTGGCGCGGGTATTAAGTCCTATGGGAACAGTGATCGTTTATGCAACTAGCCCTGGATCAACTGCTGCTGATGGTACAGGGAGAAATGGGCTATTTTCAAAGCACTTATTAAAGTTTATATCTAAGCCTAATATGTCTATTGAACGGGTTATGAAAAATGTATCAAGACAAGTGCAATTGGAGTCTAAAAATCAACAAGTTCCTTGGATGGAATCATCTTTTACCGGTGATTTTTTCTTCTTCTTAAAAAAATAAGACTAAAGGTTTATTAAAAGGTCGTACAGTAATCTTAGATAGTGTACAGCAATTAGGCACCTGGAAATAAATAATCATCCATCTTTACTGGTTTTTTTGTCCGT
>CAZXJK010000020.1:0-19510 GCA_964640895.1 uncultured Methylomonas sp. | reverse complement strand
GATTTCATCAACAAACCAGCTTAGGCACTTGGAAATAAATAAGCATCCAATATTTTGGCAGGATTTTTGTTTGTCATTAGTGCTGTAGCAATAGGCGCATAGCAGGCTACGTAACGATTGCTACAGTACTGATGACGGACAAAAAAACCAGAAAAGATGGATGATGTGTGTTTCCAGGTGCCTTACCTGTGCATATTATATTTACTAAAGATATTGTAGCTGGATTACGCTGGGATATTACACCTGTTTTTCTGGCGCGGCTGTGAAGTCAAAAGACCCGTCAGGCTCGGGTATTATTAAATTCTCATTCCTAAGCTCTCTTCACAACCTTACTTATCCCGACGCTTATTATGATAAGCCATATATTGGGTAGTTCTATAAATCCCCTCAGTAAGATTTTTCATTTTTGCAGCAATTTCAGGGTACTGCTCTGCTCGATTAGTCATCGGAACATCACTGCTAAGGTCATATAAATTAAGCTGCTTACCATCAGTATGCATACGTAAGTAAAAGTCTTTCCCTACCAAGCCAATTTTTGCAGGCTGGCCATATTGCAAGGTAAAAGCATAGCGCTGCTGATCATATTTTGTATCCAACAAGTCTCTACCCATAGCACTAGCAGTATATTCTTGGCCCGAAATGGCTGCTAGCGTTGCTAGTACATCGACTTCTGAAGCAACCTTAGTAAAGACTTTAGGCTTGGTAATATAAGTAGGCGACCAGATGATAAACGGCACCCTTAATGATCCAAGATCAAGCTTACTCATACTTTCTACTGCGGCAACGTGCTCACCTGCATAACCTGAAATACCATGGTCACCCCAAAATGCAAAAATAGTATTTTTTGTATAACCTGCTTTTTTAGCAAGATCCATAAAATGCCCTAGCGCGTGATCCGTAAAACGAAATGAATTGTATTCTGCGGCCGAAATAAAACCATAGCGTTTTAATTCATCATCTTCTGGAGTGCTTAATGTAAAACCATAAGTTTCTTCTGGAATAGTATAAGGGCGGTGATATCCAGAGGTTTGAATAATGGCAAAAAATGGCTTGCTTTGCTGACTAAGCACCGTATTTGCCTCACGGAATAAGTCTATATCTGAAATGCCCCATACATCCGTTACGGGCGATTGATAGGAACCTTCCTCATAAAGCTGTAGATTATCAATATTATTATTGAGCATGCCACGAATATTTCGCCAAGAAGCCGAGCCACCTAGAAAATAAAATTTTTCATAGCCGCTAAAATCATTGGCAATACTATGCTGGTCAACAATTAATGGGTTACGACTGGAAGTACTCTGCAAATCCACATCTGGCATACTGGTAAGCGTGGTAAAAATAGAGCGCGCCGTACCCGTTGTCGGGGTAAAGAAATTATTAAAATAATAGCCTTCATTAGCCAATTTTTCTATATTCGGTGACGAATGCAAAGGGTTTCCTGAGAGTGATGACTTGTAACTGGCAAATGATTCCAGTATCACAATCACCACATTAGGGAGCTGGAAATAAATAATCGTCCGATATTGGGTAGGATTTTTGTTTGTCTTTGGTGGTGTCGTAACGGGCGCGTAGCAAGCTACGTAACTGTTACGACACCGCTAAAGACGGACAAAAAGACCAACAAGATTGGATGATTATTTTTTTCCATCTCCCTTAGGTTTATTATCCACTTGATTCTTGGCATTAAAATGACGCTGATAATTTAATGTTTCTTGGTTTGGCTGATTAACGCCTAAATAATTTGCCAATAACAAATAGTGCTGTTGCGTTTTATCCTTATCAAAAGTCATACCACCATCTTTCCAAGTATCAAAAAAATAGTGCACTGGATTATAGGTTAATTGTGCAGCAAAAGGGTGCTTGCTAAAAACAGCCTGTGACCAACGCAATGGATAACGAGAAAAATTACTGTAAAGACCAAAAGCAACCATTAATAAACTACAAAAACCTATTAAGCCATTTTTCCACCATAAATAATGCCTTGCAGGACTGTTAGCCAACCAGATAAACAGGCGATTAACAGCAAGGGTAAAGGTACTGATAGTCAGCAATAACGCCAAAGTTATCCATACAACGGGGTAACTCTCCCAGACCATTTGCCCTGAAATAGCAGGGTTTTCCAAAAATCGCGTGGCAGTATAATCCATGCGTTTAGCCAAGTACGCATAATGACCGAAATCAAGGCTATAAATTAAGCTAATCAAGGTAAATGCCAAACCCAGATATACAACCCAAAAATAGCGCGCCCACTGATAATTAAACGGGCTAAACCCTTTAATCCAGCCCAGAAAAAATAGCGGCAAAAGGGTTTCCAAAATAATACGTAAATCAAACCTAGAGCCTAACCATAAGGCTTGCATTAAATCTGTACCATTCAAAGGGGCGGTACTGTCATTAAAAACCAACCAGAAAACGATACGTAACAAAGTAAACAAAACAGTCAACACGGGAACCACAATGAGCAAGAATCGCAATAAACTGGGGATCTTTGCCCATGTGCTACTAAGAAGAGTATCGGTATTCATATTTTCCCAAAGAAATTTAATGTGCCTAATTTTTTTAAGTATTTTACATGATGGCTTGATGATGAGTGGTGCTTACTTTTTACAAGTAATTATTGGCATGTAAAAATATAAAAACTCACCCAAAATATGTTAATTTTTGTGATACAAATCCCAAATAAAATAGCTCAATGATGAGCACTCGTACGTATAAATTTTATTCATTGCCAACAACAAAGAACTAGTGTATAAGTTAGCTTTTCTGGGCAATAAATTTGGCTTGGCTTTTATCCCCCCCCCCTCCCCAGAAGCTAACTTTTCATAAAAAGGATGTTGGAGACAAAATGAAGAACATTATTGCAAGTGCTATCATCGCTTTTGGTTTTTTTGCACACACTGTGTCTGCAGCAGACAATCCTTCCTTTAGGGTGAATGAAAGCGACAGTTCAAAGGGCACTCTATCAATGAGAGTGCTGGATCTCGAAGGTGATGCAAGTGTTGAAAATGTAAATATTGAATTTGATTTCCGCAATTCGACTTTTCGGGTACTCGATAATAGACCTGCAAATGCACCGTCTTCTGCCGAGCCTATAAAAATTAATGCAACAAGTGACCTAAGCGTTGAGGTACAACGCTGCATCAATACAAACAGAGTTGTTACCTGCCACTTAATCATCACCAATACTGAATTTGATGATGAAGTTAATTTTTGTGCTGATAGTGGTAATTCTTTCTGTGGCCCAAATAGCAGGTCAACAGCAACCGACAACTTTGGTAACTTATATACAGCATCCAAAGTAAGTATTGCAGGTGAAACTTCTTCAGCACGCATTAGCGCTTTCTTTTTACCTGTTGACACCCCAACGGAAGCGACGATTGAATTTAAAAACGTATCCTCACAAGCTACCAGCTTTTCATCAGTACAACTTATTTTTGGTAAATATACTGCTGCTGAGCGTCTTATCGATCAAATTCCACTCGGTTTTAACAACATCACTTTCCAATAAGCCAATTGTCAAATAGGGTGAGCAAAAAAAATGGCTCACCTTAGCTAATTGTAACAATACTATTCAATTAATCGTCCCCACATATCATAGTCATCCACTTCTTCAATTTCGACCATCACCAAATCACCAACTTGTAGGTGATTCGCACCATCAATAAAAACTTGACCATCAATTTCAGGGGCATCGGCTTTACTTCTTGCAACAGCCCCCTCTTCGACCACCTCATCAATGATGACCTGCTCGATTTTGCCAACACGCTTTTGTAAACGCGCGGCACTAATAAGCGCTTGGTGTGCCATAAAGCGCTCTAAACGGTCTTGTTTGACCTCTTCTGGTACTGCATCAGGTAAATCATTAGCAACTGCACCTTTGACTGGAGAATAAGCAAAGCAACCCACACGATCTAATTGTGCTTCGGTCAAAAAATCTAATAACTCTTGAAATTCAGCCTCAGTTTCCCCAGGAAAACCAACAATAAACGTACTACGTAAAATAATATCAGGGCAAACCGCACGCCATGCTTTAATACGCTCCAAGTTATTTTCAGTGGCGGCTGGGCGTTTCATTAATTTTAGAATCCGCCTATTAGCATGCTGAAAAGGAATATCCAGATAGGGTAAAATTTTACCTGCCGCCATGAGGGGGACGACTTCATCGACATGCGGATAGGGGTAAACATAGTGCATACGTACCCAGATACCCAACTCACCTAAAGCCTCAGCCAAATCATAAAAACGGGCGCGTAATTGCTTATCTTGCCAATCAAAGGCTTGATACTTTATATCCAAACCATAAGCACTAGTATCCTGCGATACTACCAATAACTCTTGCACACCTGCATCCGCTAGACGCTTGGCCTCCAATAACACCTCATTCACTGGGCGACTCACTAAATCCCCCCGCATTGAAGGAATAATGCAAAAGGTACAACGATGATTACAGCCTTCGGAAATTTTCAAATAGGCATAATGCCTGGGTGTTAACTTAATGCCTTGTGGAGGCACTAAACTAGTGTATGGATCATGTGGTGGTGGTAAATGCTTATGCACTGCCAACACCACCTCTTCTAATGCATGTGCGCCAGTAATTTCTAGAACCTGCGGGTGCCGCTCCAAGATTTCATCAGCACGCCCTCCTAAACAACCAGTAACAATCACTTTACCATTTTCAGCGATCGCCTCACCAATACTATCCAATGATTCTTCCACGGCCGCATCAATAAAACCGCAGGTGTTTACCACAACCATATCAGCACCTTCATAATTGGGTGCGACCTCATAACCTTCTGAGCGTAATTTAGTCAAAATACGCTCACTATCCACTAATGCTTTAGGACAGCCTAAACTAATAAATCCAATTTTTGGTGCTTTCATGTGTTTGTGTCAATCTGTTATTGGGGCTCCTGCGTCACCCTAGCTACAATATGCATCATATTAGTTTTTGGGGCGAAGAGAATTCTCACGCTGAAAATGTGAGGAACGATGTATTATTTAATTTTGTTTATTATAATGAACTGCTAACCAAATACTATCCATATCTGGATCTGTCCAGGCAACACGATGTTTACAGTGCGCAGGAATCAGGCAATAATCACCTGCCTGTAATTTTTTATCTGGCACCGATTCACTGAACGCCAAAATAGCAGTCCCTTGTATTAAGAGCACCCATTCATCATGGTCTTGGTCATACCATTGATCTTTTGCACTACGGTGGCCTCGAGAAACAATTCTTTCAATATGTATCTGTTCATTCTGCACTAATCGACTGAATAATTCCTCGGGCAATTGTACAGGAATATCTGCTAATATGTTTTTAACTTCAGGCATTTTAAAACAACTTCTGTACTCATGTTTCATATAAGAATCATTTTATTGCTGACAACATTAATCAGCACACCTGCCGCGCTTATCGCCCAAACAAATGGGTCTGTATGGCAACTTGCTAAAGAACAACAAGGCATCAAAGTTTATACACGAATCATTGCTGGCTCTAAATTTAAAGAATTCAAGGGTGAGCTGGCACTTAATACGTCCATAGACTCGCTATTAAGCTTTATTAACAATGCCGAGTATTGCCCTCAATGGCGCTATAAATGCATAAAAATGATTTTGCTCAGTGATGGGTATATCTATAAGCTGAGTAACTTACCTTGGCCACTGAATGATCGTTATACTGTCATGAGTTCACAACTACTGATTAATGCAGAGAAAAATACCTACACACTACAATTAAGAAATATTAAACGCGAGCAACTACCACCACATATATTAACGCAATTACCTGCAGCAGGTAGCGCTGTGCAAATGCGCAGTTCCGATGGCTATTGGCAATTCAAACTCAGCTCGCCAACAAGCATTCATATCACTTACCAAATGCACGGTGACCCTGCGGGAATATTACCTGCAGCATTAGCAAATCAAGGCGTAACCAATGCAGCATTTGTCACCTTACTTAACTTAAAAAACCACTTTGCAGTTGCAGATAGGAGAGACTTTTAGTCTGCAATTACTTTTATGCATCAAGTCGCATAAAAGCCCCGCCTACCATTAGGCACCTGGAAACACACATCATCCATTTTTACTGGTTTTTTTGTCCGTCATCAGTACTGTAGCAATCGTTACGTAGCCTGCTATGCGCCTATTGCTACAGCACTAATGACAAACAAAAAACCTGCCTAAATATTGGATGCTTATTTATTTCCAAGTGCCTTACGCCAATGTATTGATCGATAAATTACTTTTATCCATAGATAAAGTTAGCTTGCCCAATAAAATCTCCTCCAGCTCTTGCCCGACCATGCTGTAACGCCAGCCATGTAACAAGGAACAAGTTTCAGCATCTAAGAGCAACTGCTCTAAATCTTTGCGTGTTGCTAACATAACAGGATTTAAGGAATTTTCATCTGCACGTAAACGCACTATACCCGTTAAAATATCTAAAATAGCTTCTTGCTGTGGTGTTTTCTTAGCACTATTGCCCTTCGTTTTTAATTTCAAACCTGGCATATCCTGGGCTTTTTTAATCAAGTCACATAACTGCTGCCCACTACGCCTAACAAAACTATCATTAATGCCTCTTATTTTGGCAATCGCTTGCACATTAGTAGGCTGCAGCTTTGCCATATCCAAAATTAACTCATCACGTAAGATCCAGTTTTTGGGCTTATCACCCTTTTTAGCGGCTTCTTCACGCCATTCAGCCAGTACTTGTACAATCGCAAGTTGCTTACCTGTTAGTTTATTTTTACCTCTAATTTTTAGCCAAGCATCTGCTGGTGGAATATCATACAAATCAGGGTTCATTAATTGCTCAAAGTCTTCTTGCAACCAATCTTCACGCCCTAATTCAGTCAGCTTTTCTTGCATCATCTGATAAATTTGTGCCAAATAAATCACATCATCCGCAGCATATTGCACTTGTTCTGTCGATAAGGGGCGTTGACTCCAGTCAGTACGTGTATGTAATTTACTCAGATTAATATTCAAAAAACCTGAAACCAGCATCGCATAGCCAGGGTTTTCCTGATAACCCAATATAGGTGCGACTAACTGAGTATCATAAACGGGATCTGGTAACTTGCCTGTTAACTGGTAAAAAATTTCCACATCTTGGCGACAAGAATGAATGACTTTTACAATATTAGGGTCATTAATGATGGCAAACAACTCATCTAATTGGCCTTCTAAGGCAATAGGGTCAACACAGGCCACCCATTCTAATGTGGCAATTTGCAACAAACAAAATTTTGGATAATACGTTTTTTCCCGTAGGAATTCAGTATCAAGTGCAAGCCATGGTTCTTGCTGCATTTTTTGGCAAAGAACCTGCAATTCCTCTACTGAATCTACAAACTGAATTTCATTCATACTTCTATTATTTATATTTATTAAGTTAGGGAATTAAGCGTTATCTTTCGAAGTTACTTTGCGTTTATCAGCTGCTAAATAATGTCTGCGCGTTCCGCGCCGATACCTTTTTTCAGTTTGATATTTCTTACCTGCACCACTTAAACGCTTAATATCCAATTTCTTTGAGTTTATTTCTATTTCTTTAAAAATTTGTAAAATTTCAACTGGCATACCTGGAGGTAAGCTTAAAACCGTATAATGATCAAAAATATCGACATAGCCAATTCGCCTACGGTCAACACCTGTCTCTTCAACTAATACACTTTTAATAAGATTAATTGATATTTTATGCAACCGCCCCACTTCAATACGATAGCGTACCATTTGCGCATGTATTAACTCATGCGCTTTTTGTTTTTCAATAGTAAGCGTATTACTCTCACTCTCACTTAATATTGATTTAGGCTCATTAAGAAACAATAAAGCGGCAGCCAAATCAAGGTAATCCAGTTTTAAATGGCGCGCACTCACCTCAATCAAAGCCTTATTTGCCGTTAAGTCTTCTTTGGCAATAATGCGCTTTAACTGCTTTTCTAGGGTCAATTGCTTTTCTATTTCAGAACTTGCCCCTGCTTTATTCATTTAATGCCCCTAAACGAATATCAACATAGGCTTCATCACGTAAACGCCTTAACCAAAGCTCGGTTTCTTCCTCAATTTTTCTTTTGCGAATCTCATCTCTGGCTTGGTTGCGCTTATGCTCATCACTATTATCTTTACTACGACGATCTAATACCTGGATTAAATGCCAACCGAACTGAGTTTGGACAGGTACACTTATTTCATTTATAGCAAGCTGAGTCATTGCCTTTTCAAAAGGAGGCACTAATAAGCCAGGCACTACCCAACTTAAATCTCCACCTTTAATAGCAGAACCGGTATCATTCGAGTTTGCTTTTGCCAGCACCGCAAAGTCATCACCACCAGCAATACGCTCTGCAATTGCCGTTAAGCGCGCCTTGGCTTCTTGGTCATCAATTAACTCATTCGTTTTAATCAAAATATGGCGTACATGCGTTTCAGTAATCACATGCGCATCAGCACCCGTAGCATCCATTAACTTGAGAATATGAAAGCCACCAGGGCTACGAATTGGCTCAGAAATATCACCTTTTTGCATGGCTTTAACATTTTCTACAAATAAAGTTGGCACCATATTTAAGGTACGCCACCCTAAACTCCCCCCTTGTAAAGCATTTGCCCCATCAGACATGCTAACAGCCATTTGCTTAAAATCTGCACCTGCACGTAATTTAGCAATCACGGCATCGGCTTCTGCCTGCTCCACCTGAATCTCTGCTGCCGCGGCACCTTCAGACACAGAAATTAAGATATGCCCCAACAGATATTGTACTTGCATCTCTTCCGCACTAATTTCAGTTTCTAAATAATGCTTAACCTCTTGCTCTGACACTTTAATGCGACTACCAATTTCTCGGCTACGCAGCTGATTAATAATGATTTCTTTACGCACATTTTCTCGAAAAGCATGATAGTCCATACCTTCTTTTTTTAACTCGCTTTTAAACTCATCCATGGTTAAGCCATTTTGTCGGGCAATATTATGCAATGAGTTATCCACCATCTGATCACTGACATTCACCCCAGCTCGCTTAGCTATCTGGCTCTGCAATTTATCTATAATAATACGTTCTAATACCTGCTTATACAAAACCAGCTCAGGTGGTAGTTGTACATTATTAGCTTGTAGTTTACTCACCACCATAGAAACTTCACTGGCTAACTCGCTTTCCAGCACAATATCATCTTCAACCACAGCGACTATGCCATCTAAATGTTCTACCGCATATACCTGCAAACAGTATAGCCACAATAAAACCCCTATACCCTGCTTAATTGTTTTTCTCATCTGTCTAGTAATTTGATTTCCTGTACCCTGATATATTTTTTAACAAAAAGTCATCTAGTTTATCACCCAAACTGGTAAAACCTTTTAATTCAAATTGAAAGAATATTGAATTTTCAGGTTCAATATTGCCCTCAGCATTAAGTGTCACACTACGAATATAACGGCGTGCAATCACGCGCACCCGCCAACAACAGCTATCTTTTTCAATACCATAAAAATATTCTAGATTAATGCCTTCAACTAATGAATAGCGATATAAACCTACAACACTCCAGCCATCATAAATAGGGATAATAGTAGAAGCTGTAATTTGGTTTTGCGCTTCCTGCCCATCACGTTCCATACGATAACGATACCCTACATTAAATATATAACCATTATTAAGACCATGATAACGCAAATCAGCATTACCCCGATCTATTGCATTATTTTTATGGCTCCACTGCATACTAGAAGTAAACTTTATTGCATCGGTAATTTCACTACTCACTTCAGTAATTAAATTAGAGAGTAATTCATCATTGACTGCATCACCTGATAAATTAACCTTCCTATCCTCAAAGTAAAAAATTTCCCCTAAGGTTAATTTTAAACGATCGCGCCCATTTCCCACTAATCTAGTGGTTAACGCAGCCGTAATTTGGTTGGTATTTTGAGTTTTATCAACCCCGTTAAATTCATTATCCCTAAATAAAGAGCTACTATTAAAGTCATATAAGGACGTATCAAAGTTAGGCATATCACTTTGATCTACGTAAGGCACATATAAATAAAATAAACGCGGCTCGATAGTATGGCTGAGTGATTCAAAGTTACGTTCAAAAAACAAACCACTATCTAAAGAAACAATCGGTAAAGTTTTGCTTAAACTATTGGATGCAGTATTGCTCTGCCCACTCAACCAATACTGGGTATGTTGTAATGCAAATTTAGGAATAATAAAGCCGCCCTGATCAATAAAAGGCAAGCTAATGGATGGCTTAAAGTTCAAACGCTGCCCTGCAGGCTGACCATCAGGAAAGTGCCGCTGAAATACCACATATTCACTATCAAGATCTAAACCTATCGGCACGCCAATCGGTAAACTGGCAACTGTCTTATGCATATCCAGCTTTATCTGCGGCAAACGTCGGTAGGGCGCATCATGGTCACTTTGCCCAGGATCTATATTTTGGTAATTCTCAATACGCGCCGAAAAAGACATCCATGGCAACGCAATGTCATAATTCACATCACTACGTAAATAACGCTCACGGTTGTTGACCCCTAAATTACCATCCAAATCAGAAAAATAGGCACTATCAGAAACAAAATTGGCATCCCAAGATAGCTTCATTTGTGGGCTAAAATAGGTGGTATGCTGATAACTTCCACCCCAACGCAGCTCTTTAATTAACTTATCCTCTGGCATAACTTCAACATTAATTTGGCCATTTGAATTTTTCCAAAGATAGCGAAAGTCAGTCCCTATCATAAACCCGCGCTCCCCCATATAACGCGGTGTTAATATCGCATCAAAGTTAGGCGCAATATTCCAGTAAAAAGGTAGACTAATATCCACCCCATTACGCCCTGAAAAACCAAATTTAGGTGATAATAAGCCTGATAAACGCCTATCATCAATTGGAAAAGAGCCATAAGGAAAATACATGATAGGAAGGTTTTTAAACTCCAGCCAGCCATGTTTGATAGAAGCACGCCCAGTTTCGTCATTAATCTTCATTTTGGATGCATGCAACATCCAATCCTGATTACCTGGTTCACAACGAGTATAAGCCACATCCTTCATACGACTTAGAAAAGAATTTTCTCGATAGATGACCTCGGCACGGCCACGACCAGGCGAAGATGGCAACAGGAACAAAGCATTACGCAAAATACTGGTATTGTCTTCTAGACTCATTCTTGCTGAATCACCGTAAAATGCAAAGCCACCATCTTTATAGATAATATCACCATATAAATCCAGCTCTTGTGAAGCCTTATTATAATCTGCCTGGTCGGCTTGAATAAATTGATCAGCCCGTTGAAAATTAATATCACCATAAAAACGCACGGCATCTTCATCAAATATTTCAGTCCCATCTGCATAAACATCTGCGGGCGTTACGTTACGTAAAGCCTTATCTGCATGAAACACGGGTTGAATGGCAGCTTTTGAATGGCACATGCCCCATGGGTCTTTAGCAAAATTAGCATGCAACGCTTTAAAAGCCTGCTCTTGATAAGGATCAAAGCTATCGTTAAACCACCACCATACATTTTTATCCGGGTACACCTTCTCAGGCACTTTTGGGGTCATACCTTGTTCAGGTGCCACACACTCCCACTGCCCAGTCACTCTATGCTTCTTACAATTCCAGCCAGAATCATTTGCCTCAACAACTCTATTAGTCGCCATCGCGAGCAACAGGCTAATTAAAAAAAATGAGGAGCGAAGCAACATACACACAAAATAATTTGAAATTAAAAAAATCTGATAGATCCTAGATTAAATAGGTAAAATATCCACATCAACCGATAATTTTACCTTACTTTACTGGCCTCTTTATAAAAGAATGACAATCACGGCGCACGACGATAGAGAAAAAGCCATTCTGCAATGGCTAAGCAATGACTTGCACTTAAATATTACCCAGTTTCAGCCCGCGTCTAGTGATGCCAGTTTTAGACGCTACTATAGAATAGTGCATGAGAAACAGTCATATATAGTCATGGATGCCCCCCCAGAAAAAGAAGACACTGGCCCTTTTATTAAAGTTGCCCAACTTTTTAAACAAGCACACATTAATGTTCCACAAATTGTGCAGCAAAATACCAAGCAAGGTTTTTTATTACTGGAAGACTTTGGTTCTGAGTGCTTCCTTGATTGCCTCAATGCAAGCAGTGCCAATAACTTATACAAGGATGCTTTAGACAGTTTATTGCAGCTACAAAATAACATAACCACACAAGATGCTGATTTACCCCATTATGATGCGGCACTACTCAATACAGAGCTACAATTGTTTACTGACTGGTTTCTGGTACAGCAATGCCAATACCTACTCAGTGCGCCAGAGTTAAGTATGCTACAAAATAGCTATCAGCTCCTGATTGATTCAGCCCTGCAACAAACTCAAGTCTGCGTACACAGAGACTACCATTCCCGTAATTTAATGCATTTTCCTGCCAATAACCCAGGCATTATTGATTTCCAAGATGCAGTTATCGGCCCAGTCACTTATGATGCGGTTTCCTTATTAAGAGACTGTTATATTAGCTGGCCTGATAATGTGATCGATCAACATAGACTTGCCTATTATCAGCAGTTAAAACAAACCAAAATTATTGATTGTGATTACCCTCAATTTTGCCGTGATTTTGATTTAATGGGTATCCAGCGACATTTAAAAGCAATCGGCATTTTTTCACGCCTGAATATTAGAGATGCCAAACCTGCTTACCTAGATGATATTCCACGCACCCTCAATTATGTCATCCAAGTCAGTCAACAGTACCCAGAACTACAGGAATTTAGCCAGTTCTTAATAAAAACTATCTTACCCATTAGCCAGCAGCAATTATGCAAGCAATGATTCTAGCCGCTGGGCGTGGCAAAAGAATGTGCTCCTTAACGGATCACACGCCGAAACCGCTACTCACAGTTGCGGACAAACCTCTGATTGAATATACCGTTGAAGCCTTAGTACAGGCGGGATTTAAGGAAATAATCATTAATTTGGCTTATTTGGGCGAGCAAATTGCTGCTTATCTAGGCGATGGATCTCGTTACCAAGCACAAATAAGTTATTCACATGAAGGCGATGCAGGTTTAGAAACTGCAGGGGGCATTAAAAAAGCATTACCATTACTCGGTAATGCTCCTTTTTTAGTGGTCAATGCGGATGTTTTTTGTGATTTTACATTCGCTAGTTTGCTGCATATAAAAGTGGACTTAGCTCACCTAATACTGGTTAATAACCCAGCACATCATCTCAAAGGCGACTTTGCCATTGGCAAACAGGCACTGCTCAGTCATAGCCAGCACCCTAAATATACTTTTAGCGGCATTGGTATATACCACCCCGATTTATTCAAGGACATCAAGCCTGGCAAGGCTGCATTAGGAGCATTATTAAAAATGGCAATGCAAAACCAACATATTACGGGTGAGTTATATGCTGGTTTCTGGATGGATATTGGAACGCCTGAAAGACTAGCAGAGCTAAATGCCTTAATAATTTTGTAGGTGTGGCTTTAGCCGCAATGTGCAGAGTAAATCTGTTAAGTTAGCTCATGTGGCAAAGGAAAAATACTTCCTCAATTCTGCCTCATGTTATCAGGCAAGGCTTTGCTGTGAGGAGGTGAAAAGTGTACGGTAGTGAATCAATAGCAAGCAAGTAGAATGGCTAGAATGATAAAAATGGGGATAAAATGAGTAATGCTGCTAACCAAATATTAGTGATAACAACATGCGCTCAAAGCAGTTTGGTAATAGTAATACACTCAAACTGAAACAAGAGCTATAGCTTTAGCTTTAGAGGGAAAATGGTAACGCGTCTATTTATGTGCACTTTCGTTAATTACCGCTTTTTCTGCAACAAGTATTATAATTGTTCCTAGTGCTATCACAATATCTGGCAGAAAAGAACCATCCGCCTGTACGCTAGCGACCATGCCTATCACAATAACAACTAAACCAATAATGGACACGACACCTCGCGTACCTTTAAAATTTTCATCTACACTGTTCATATCCATACTCCTCTCCTAAAATAATAAATACAGTAGCCTTGATTCCGCTAGCTCCATACAGGCTACAACAGCCTTGATGAAGTTAGCGGAATCAAGGGACAATACACATAACATAATATCGGCTAAAGTCTAAGGCCGATCAATATCTCTTTGCTCAGCACCGATCATATCGAACTCAGCACCTTCAACTTCCACTTCAACCACCATCAAATCTTCCTTGCTAACGCCTAAAATCAGCACGACAGGACTCGCTACGAAGATAGACGAGTATGTACCAATCACCACACCAATCAATAAAGCAATCGCAAAATTATGAATAATCTCACCACCTAATAACGCCAAAGCAACTAATACCAATAAAGTCGTCAATGAAGTCATTAAAGTACGGCTCAAGGTTTGGTTCAATGAGATATTCATCACATTTTCTGCCGAACCTTTACGCATTAACCGAAAATTTTCTCGAATACGGTCATATACAACGATTGTATCGTTAAGCGAATAACCAATCACCGCTAAAATCGCCGCCAGAACAGTTAGGTCAAATTCCAGCTGTAGCACTGAGAAAACTCCCAGCGTAATAATAACATCATGTGCTAATGCGGCTACCGAACCTAATGCAAATTTATACTCAAAACGCCAAGCGACATAAATTAAAATGCCAAACATCGAATATAATAAAGCTAAGCCACCATCTTCGGTTAATTCATCACCTACCTGCGGGCCAACAAACTCGACCCGGCGAATATCACCTTGTGCCGACATCGATTTGTCAGCCGCTCTAGTCACTTCAGTACTAAGCTCCGCATCACTCAAGCCTTCTTTGGGCTTTAAGCGAATCAAAATTTCTTGTGATGTACCAAAATGCTGTACGGTTGAATCTCCAAAGCCAGCCTCACCTAATTCAGAACGCATCTTAGTTAAGTCAACAGCCTGCTTATAGCCAATTTCAACCAAGGTTCCACCGGTAAAGTCGATACCCAACTTTAAGCCTTGTGCAGCCAAAGAAACAATAGAGATGATTAATAATAAGCCTGAAAAAATAGCCGCTAAATTACGTTTACCTAAAAAATCAATTTTTGTTGTCATAATATTATTCCTGATTAAATAGATAGCTTTTCAATACGACGGTTGCCGTAAATCCAGTTAATAACCATCCGCGAACCTAAAATAGCAGTAAACATGGAAGTTAAAATTCCGATCGCCAAGGTAATAGCAAAGCCTTTAATCGGCCCAGTACCAAAACCAAATAGCACTAATGCAACTAATAAGGTGGTAATGTTTGCATCAAAAATAGTTGCAAACGCTTTTTCATAACCCACAAAAATACTGGTCTGTGGTGAATTACCAATACGTAATTCTTCTTTGATCCGTTCAAAAATCAAGACATTGGCATCAACGGCCATCCCAACGGTTAATACAATCCCCGCAATACCAGGTAGCGTTAAGGTCGCTTGCAACATTGATAACACAGCAATAATAACCACCAAGTTAAAGGTTAAGGCTAAATTAGCAATCAAGCCAAAAGTTTTATAATAAACAGCCATAAAGATCAGCACTAGCACAAAGCCCACCACTACCGACATCATACCTTTATCTATATTATCTTGGCCTAAGCTTGGCCCAACCGTGCGCTCTTCTACAATATCCAAAGGTGCAGCTAAAGAACCTGCGCGCAATAATAAGGATAATTTACGTGCTTCTTGGGTACTATCTAAACCTGTTGTTTGAAAGCGCTTACTAAAAGCATCCCGTATTGTGGCAATACTGATCACTTCTGCAATTTTTTCTTTACGCACTATTTTTTTACCATTCACTATTTTGGTAGTGGTTTTACGCTCAATAAAGACTACCGCCATAGGCTGGCCAATATTATCTTTAGTAAATTTACCCATTTTCTTGGCACCAATACCATTGAGGGTAATATTGACGGAAGCCGAACCATTTTGATCTAAACCTGATGACGCATCTACAATTTGGTCACCCGTAATAATAACGCGTTTTTTCAACAAGACAGGTGCTTTAGTATCACGCTCATAATAAAGCTTGCTCCCCATAGGTACCCGCCCTGACAAGGCTCTTTGCACATCATGCAAGGTGTCAACTTTACGATACTCAAGCGTTGCGGTCGTCCCTAAAATTTCTTTAGCACGTGCAGTATCTTGTATCCCTGGTAATTGCACCACAATACGGCTGTCACCCTGCTGCTGAATAACAGGTTCCGATACCCCCAATTCATTGACACGATTACGTAATGTCGTAATATTTTGAGCCAAAGCAAATTTTTTGATAGCCTTAATTTCTGCTTCGGATATACGTAAAAATAAGACAGGCAACTCATCGTCTTCCTGCATATTCAGCTTACGGAACTCATTATCGACTATCGCAATAGCAGCTTGTTTATCCTTATCATTACGTAAAACAACCTTAATAGCACCATCATCAAAAGACACCGACTTATAACGAATTTTAGCTCCCCGTAAGGCACCTCGCACATCGCTATTATAACGATTCTCAGCTTGTTTAACGGCTGCAGCCATATCCACTTGATAGAGAAAATGTACTCCACCACGTAAATCTAAACCTAAATACATCGGACTAGCACCTAAACCACTTAACCAGCTTGGTGTAGCTGGTGCCAGGTTTAAGGCCACCGTAAATTTTCCAGCAAGTTTATTACGTAACAAGTCAGCTGCACGCATCTGCGCATCAGTATCATTAAATCGCACTAAAAGTTTGCTGCCATCCAACTCTACTGCTTTAGTATCAATAGCAGCTGCTTGTAAACTTTTTTCAATACTAGCAACCTGAGTTTCTGATAACTCTGTCTCGTCACTGCTAGAAATTTGCACCGATGGGTCATCACCGAATAGGTTAGGTAATGCATAAACAATACCCAGCACTAATACGGTTAGAATCAATAAGTTTTTCCAAAAAGGGAAATGGTTTTGCATGATATTTCCATTAAGATAAATCAATCGCTGACACAGGAAGCCATGCCAGCTTTGCTATTACACGATCTGCTAAGCCCTTTTAAGGGACGAGGATTTAATAATACCCGAAAGTATGACGTAGGATTCTGACTGCACAGGCGTGCTAGAAACACAGGCGCATAGCAGGCTACGCAACTATTTTTCTGGCGCGACTGTGCAGCCAAAAGACAAGCCAGACTCGGGTATAATTAAATTCTCGTTCCTAAGTGACCTATAGGAATCGAAATTAAGGATTAAGGATAAAATAAAGCCCGAAACTGGACAATAAAGATCAACCAGTTTCAGGCGTTATAAAGTTCTCAGTCCTAAGATTTGTTTTTTTTCATTTGAACTTTATAAGTTCCTTTAGGCATTAAGCTAGTCACCTGATGACGCTGAACTTGAATTACAACATTATTAGAAATTTCAACTTGCACAAAATTTTCATCAAGGCTGATAACCTTACCTAAAATACCGCCATTAGTGACCACTTCTGCCCCTGCTTGCATTTCTTCAAGCATTTTTTTATGCTCTTTGGTGCGCTTAGCTTGTGGTCTTAAAAATAGAAAATAGAAAAAAACCAAAATCCCTAGTGGAAATAACAATCCTTCCCAGCCTGGTTGTTGCGCTACCGGCGCAGCTGCCTCAGCCATTGCATCAGATATAAAAAAACTCATAATCCCCCCGTTATCGTACAAGTTAAAATAAAAAGCTCACCATTATGCCATACTCGGCACAGCTTTGCCGCGTTGTTGATAAAAAGACTTGACAAAATTTTCAAACACCCCGTTTTCAATGGATTCGCGTATCTCTTGCATTAAATTTAAATAATAATGCAGGTTGTGAATCGTATTAAGACGCGCGCCTAAAATCTCATGGCATTTATCTAAATGACGTAAATACGAACGTGAATAATGCTGGCAGGTATAACAACTACAGCTTTCATCTAACGGCTTAGTATCCAAACGATATTGGCTATTACGAATTTTAATCACACCTGTACGAGTAAAAATATGACCATTACGGGCATTGCGCGTCGGCATAACACAGTCAAACATATCAATACCACGGCGAACGGATTCTACCAAATCCTCTGGCGTGCCTACTCCCATTAAATAACGTGGTTTATCAACTGGCAGCTTAGGGTGCACCACATCTAAAGTAGCCATCATTTCATCTTTTGGCTCCCCTACCGACAAGCCCCCAATAGCATAACCATCAAAACCAATATCAACTAGACCTGCAATCGACTCTTGACGTAGATGCTCATACATCCCCCCCTGCACTATACCAAACAATGCCGATGGGTTATCGCCATGGGCTTTTTTACTACGCTCAGCCCAACGCAAAGATAAGCGCATTGAATCAGCCGCTTCCTGCACAGTAGCAGGATATGGCGTACACTCATCAAAAATCATCACAATATCCGAACCCAAATCACGCTGCACTTGCATAGATTCTTCTGGCCCCATAAAAATCTTACTGCCATCAATGGGGGATTTAAAGGTAACGCCTGCTTCAGTAATTTTACGCAACTCACCTAAACTAAAAACTTGAAAACCACCCGAGTCAGTCAAGATTGGTCCATGCCAAGCCATAAAGTCATGCAAATCACCATGTGCTTTAACAACCTCCATTCCTGGACGTAACATAAGATGAAAGGTATTACCCAAAATAATTTGTGCGCCTAACTCATCTAAGTCATGTGGAGTCAGGGATTTGACTGAACCATATGTGCCCACAGGCATAAAGATAGGTGTTTCAATAACACCCCGAGCAAAAGTCAAACGCCCACGCCGGGCATGACCTTCGGTTGTTAATAAATCAAATTGCATTGCTAATTAGTATTGAATGAAAATATTGTAGGACGGCATCTTAACACTGTCGTTCAGATAGAGCTTGTGGAATCAAAATTTAAGCCAATACGAAACAGGAAAGCTCCTCCACTTCTTAACTTAAATTATTTATCAAGCACTGGAACCTCAACGACATCAGCTTCTTTTAAACGCCACATAAAGACTAATAACACACAAGCCAAAAGCAACAAGCCCAGTTGCAAATGCAATCGTCCATACAACACACCAATAGAAACAGTAAACGTCAAGACAACCAATAACATGGCTTTAATTTTAATCGCACGCGTGATGGTGCGGCTCGCTTCCCATTGCTGCAATGCCCCACCAAACCAAGGGTTATTTAGCAGCATCGCATGAAACCGTGGTGAACTTTTCGCAAAACAAGCCAAGGCCAAAATCAAAAAGGGGGTAGTCGGTAAAATAGGAAGCACCGCACCGATAACGCCTAACAACACACTTAGCAGACCAATAACTAGCAATATATATTTTTTAATTCGTTTGCGCATAATGAATTCTCGTCCCTTATGATGCAGATTTACCTATATAACATAGATGAATCATACCTACCAAAACTGACTAAGGCACCTGGAAATAAATAATCATCTATCTTTACTGGTTTTTTTGTCCGTCATCAGTACTGTAGCAATAGTTACGTAGCC
>CAZXJK010000019.1:0-20331 GCA_964640895.1 uncultured Methylomonas sp. | reverse complement strand
CAAACAAAAATCCTACCCAATATCGGACGATTATTTATTTCCAGCTCCCTAATGGCAGTGACCCTGTGCGTTGGTAGGCACACTATATTGATGCTGTATAAATATAGAGCTAATATCTTTAGCACTGATTGCAGAAAATTTGCCGCATCATTTCAATTAATTTGAGCATGCGTGGGTCATCAATATAATAAAAAACACGGTTTGCATCTTTTTTGAAATTTAAAATATCTTTTTCGCGCAGAATGGCAAGGTGTTGCGAGATGTTGCTTTGGCTGGTGCCTACTTTTTCGACGATGTCCTGAACGCTGATCGCCTCAGTACCTAGAACACAAAGGATTTTTAAGCGTAGCGGGTGCGACATTGCTTTTAGGCAGCGGGCTGCACGGTCAATATCTGCGTCTGCGTATAAAGGGTTGATTTCTTGATTTTTCATATGCTGATTTATTGTGTAAAAAGTGATTTCATTGAAAAAAATCTATATTTCTAGTTTTGCATAAAACACTAAGAAATATATGGTAATTGTGGGTTGGGGTATAGGTTGCTGAAAAATCTGCATGATTTTTTATACTAAAGCAACGGCAATCAAGGTATAGTTTAGCTTATTTAAGTTTATTAGGAAACTCTTAAGTACAATAAAATCAATTTCCTGAGCACTAATTATTGTTTTGGCAATGATAATTATCAATCAAGCTAAATTTTATTGGTATAAAATGAAAAAGTTTGGATTATTAATAATAATTGTTTGGTTCTCGCGACTAAACAAGACCCCGGAGGCAGTATGATGACACCAAAACCTTTAGTATTACTTATTCTTGATGGCTTTGGCCTAAGAGCTGAGACAGACTATAATGCAATTGCAGCGGCAAACACGCCGTGTTGGGATAACTTGCAAAAGACATTTCCAATGACACAATTAGATTGCTCCGGGCGAATTGTGGGCTTACCTGATAAGCAAATGGGTAATTCAGAAGTAGGACATATGCATATGGGCACTGGACGTTATGTACCTCAAAATTTTTCGAAGATAAGTGATGCCATTGAATCAGGTAGTTTTTTTGAAAATGTAGTACTTTGCGCGGCAGTTGATGCCGCTATCGACAAGCAAAGTACTTTACATATTCTAGGTTTGCTTTCTGAGGGGGGCGTACATAGCCATATTGAACATATTTTGGCTATGTTAGAGCTGGCTGCAAAGCGAGGTTTACATAAGGTTGTGGTACATGCTTTTTTAGATGGGCGTGATGTTGCTCCAAAAAGTGCGGAAAGTGCTATTTTGCAACTAGAGGCTAAAATAAAACAGTTAGGAGTAGGGCGTATTGCTTCTATTGTGGGGCGTTTTTATGCCATGGATAGGGATAATCGCTGGGAGCGGGTGCAAAAAGCGCATCAGTTAATTGTATTAGGTGAGGGGGAATATACGACGAATTCAGCAGCAGAGGCTTTGCAAGCAGCTTATCAACGGGGTGAGACTGATGAGTTTGTAGCAGCAACTGCTATTTTGGATGCAGAAGGTCAAGCGGCTGTATTAGCCGCAGAGGATAGTGTTATTTTTATGAATTTTCGTGCTGATCGGGCACGAGAAATTAGTCAGGCAATCACCGATGCAGATTTTACGGGTTTTGAGCGCAGGCATCCCGGACATCCTGAAGCCTATTTTACTTTGACCGAATATCATGAAAAATTTAACTACCCTATGGCTTACCCCTCGGCGGAGATTAAAAATAGTTTGGGTGAGGTGTTGGCACAGCAAGGCTTGCT
Organism: uncultured Methylomonas sp.; assembly: GCA_964640895.1. Classification (GTDB taxonomy): domain Bacteria; phylum Pseudomonadota; class Gammaproteobacteria; order Methylococcales; family Methylomonadaceae; genus Methyloprofundus. The sequence continues at coordinate 18,573 of CAZXJK010000019.1, read as the reverse complement.
GCAATTACGCTTAGCAGAAACGGAGAAGTATGCGCATGTCACTTTTTTTATGAATGGAGGAGTGGATGAGCCTAATGTGGGTGAAGAGCGTATTTTAGTACCTTCACCTAAAGTTAAAACTTATGATTTACAACCAGAAATGCATGCAGCGCAAGTGACTGAGCATTTGGTGACAGCCATTACCGAGCAAAAATATGATGTCATTATTTGTAATTATGCCAATTGCGATATGGTGGGGCATACTGGTAAATGGGGTGCGGCATTAAAGGCTGTGGAGACTATTGATGCTTCCGTTGCGGCGATTGTTGAGGCTTTGGAAGCTGTTGGTGGGCAGATGTTATTAACCGCTGATCATGGCAATATTGAGCAAATGCGTGATGCACAAGGTGGGCCACAAACGGCACATACCATTAATCCTGTACCTTTAGTGTATGTAGGGGGCGAGCAAGCCTTGGTTGATGGCGGTAGTTTAAAGGATTTGGCACCTACGATGTTAGCTATTTTAGGCATTGAGCAGCCTGTAGAAATGGATGGCAAATCATTGTTGGCTAAAGCTTGATCAGTAAAGCCTTTACAATTTTACTGATAGTATTATTTTGCAGTCATGGCTTGGCTATGGCTGCAGGTGATAAAGGCAAAGAGTTACGTAAGGTACAAACTGAAATTAAAGTAGTTTCCAAGCAATTATTACGCTTAAAAAAACAAGCCGATCAGGCTAATGCTGAGTTAAAGCAGCTAGAAGTGCAGTATGGTAAGTTAGCGCGCTCAGTGAGGACGTTAGCGAAACAAGTGCAGAGTAAGCAACAGCGGATAGCGAATATACGCAAAGACATTCAGGTACAAAAAAGCTGGTTGGCTGCTCAAAAAACACAGTTGGCTGGCCAAGTAAAAGCCGCTTATGCTTTGGGAGGCCAAGAGCAGTTAAAGTTATGGTTTAATCAGCAAGAAGCTGAGCGTACTAGCCGCATTATGACCTACTATCAATACTTTAATAAGGCGCGTTTAGCAAAGCTAGAGCGCATTAATGCCAGTTTGCAGTTGTTAAGTGCCTTAGAACAAGAAAAGCAGCAGGAAAAGCAGGTGCTTGCAGGTCTGCTGACCGATAAGAAAGCGCAACAAAGTCAATTGTCGGCAACCAAAACGCAGCGTAAAAAGCTGTTGGTAAAAATTAAACAAGCTTATAAAAAGAATAGTTCGCAATTATCCAGATTGCAGAAAAATGCGCGGCAACTTAAGCGCCTGGTGACGCGATTGCAAAAAAACACACAAAATAGTGTACTTAGTGATAGCCCTGCCTTACCCTTTGCGCAATTAAAAGGTAAATTACCTTGGCCTATTCGTGGCAAAATAGTGCGTTCGTTTGGTAGTCGCCGCTCCGATAGTAAATGGCAGGGAGTTTTGTTAAGAGCAGCAGAGGGGACAAAAGTAAGGGCTATTGCACATGGGCAAGTCGTGTTTGCCGATTGGTTCAAAGGGCATGGTTTTTTACTCATTATTAAGCATGATAAATCTTATCTGAGTTTGTATGCTTTTAATCAAAACTTAGATAAAGAACAGGGAGATTGGGTAGAGGCAGGAGAGCTAATAGCGACTGTGGGTAATAGTGGTGGTCAAGATAAGGCAGGTTTGTATTTTGAAATTCGTAAAAAAGGTAAACCGCAGAATCCAAAAAAATGGTGTAGCAATAAGCGTAAGGGAGCTGGAAATAAATAATCGTCCGATATTGGGTAGGATTTTTGTTTGTCTTTGGTGGTGTCGTAACGGGCGCGTAGCAAGCTACGTAACTGTTACGACACCGCTAAAGACGGACAAAAAGACCAACAAGATTGGATGATTATTTTTTTCCATCTCCCTAAGTAGGAATTAAGTTAATGAGGGATGTGAAGTTAAAACCCTGAGTTATACTTTCGGGTATTATTAAGCCCTCGTCCCTTGGCATGTGATATGTGTCTATATTTTTGTTGAATTAGCTTTTTTAGCCTCAATATTGATATAGAATACAGCTAATAAAGCATTTGGCAGGATTTAGATAACGGAGTTTATAAGGCGTGTTGAAACAAAAAAGTATTGTAATATTATTTATAGGGTGCCTGCTAGGGGTTTTAATCTCTACGGCAGGCTCTGTGCTGGCTAATAAGTCAGGCGAGCAAGAGGTTACTTTGCCTTTTGAAGAATTAAGAACTTTTACTGAGATTTTCGGGCGCATTAAGCAGGATTATGTAGAGCCGGTAACAGATAAACAGTTATTAGAAAGTGCTATTCGTGGCATGTTAGTTGGTTTAGATCCGCATTCAAGCTATTTGAATGCTGAAGAATATCAAGAGCTAAAAGTAGGCACGACTGGTCGTTTTGGTGGCTTAGGTATTCAAGTAACTATGGAAGATGGTTTTGTGAAAGTGATTTCACCGATTGATGATACCCCTGCACAGCGGGCAGGTATGGAGTCAGGTGATATTATTATCAAGCTAGATGAACAGCCTGTTAAAGGGATGACCTTAAGTGCAGCGGTAAAAATTATGCGTGGCGATGTCGGTAGTGAGATTGTGCTGACAGTGGTGCGTAAGGGCAAAGATAGTCCATTTAACGTCACTTTGGTTAGGGATATTATTAAAGTGAAAAGTGTCCGTAGCCGTACTCTAGAGGAAGGTTTTGGGTATGTCCGCATTAGTAGTTTTCAATCGCCAACAGGGGATGCGTTAGAAGAGGCCATTATTGCGTTGAAAAAAGAGAATGGTGGTAAGTTAAAAGGTATGGTTTTGGATTTAAGAAATAATCCAGGTGGTGTGCTAAATGGTGCGGTAGCCGTCAGTGATGCTTTTTTAAATGCGGGTAAAATTGTCTTTACTAAAGGACGTATTAAGAATTCACAAATGGACTTTAATGCAACACCTGGTGATTTGCTTGATGGGGCACCATTAGTGGTATTGATTAATGCAGGTTCAGCTTCAGCCTCTGAAATTGTGGCGGGTGCTTTGCAAGATCATAATCGTGCCATCATTATGGGAACCAAGTCTTTTGGTAAGGGTTCAGTGCAAACTATTTTGCCGACTGGTAGTGGTGGTGCCGTAAAAATTACCACTGCTCGGTATTTTACGCCTTCAGGACGATCTATACAGGCAACAGGTATTGAGCCAGATATAGAGTTAGAACGCCTTAAGTTAGAGTCATTGGAGGCTTCGCAGTTTAAGCCAATTAAAGAGGCGGATTTATCACATCATTTGACCAATGGTAATGAAGAAAAAGTGGATAAAGAAAAAGTTGATGCGGATAAAGCTGATAAAAAAACAGGTGTTGATATGCGTGACTACCCACTTAGAGAAGCACTAAATTTATTAAAAGGGATTGCTATCCTGAATAGATAATAAGCATTATTAATGAACCTAAAAAAACCGGTTAGCTTTGTATATTACAAAGCGCTGGTTTTTTTTGTGCTTATCAGTTTTTCAGTGGCTTCGCTAGGGCAGCCTAAAATAGCGTTGATTATGGATGATATGGGTGAGCAGCAAGCTTTAGGTGTGATGGCATTACAACTCCCTGGTGCAGTTACTTATTCATTCTTGCCCTTTGCACCTTATACTCAGCAATTAGCTAAAATGGCTTATTTTCAGGATAGGGAATTAATGCTGCATATACCTATGCAAGCGATTAAGCCCGAGGAGTGGGAGAACGGTGAGTTAACGACATCCATGAGTCACTCTGAGTTAACAAAACGGTTACAAGAACAGTTACGACAGGTTCCTTATATTTCGGGTGTTAATAATCATAAAGGTAGTTTATTAACGCAAAATTACGCAAGCATGCAGCAGGTGATGCAAGTGCTGACAGATACCTACGGTAATAGCTTGTACTTTATCGATAGTCAGACGACTGCACAGAGTGTTGCTCAGCAGGTGGCATTGGAGTTTGGAGTTAGCAGTAGAGCGCGTGATATTTTCCTTGATCACGATGATCCTGATATGGCTGTTATACGCCAGCAATTTAGGAAGTTGATAGTGTTAGCGCGACGGCAGGGGAGTGCATTAGGTATTGCGCACCCTCGACCCAATACCCTCAAGGTATTACAAGATGAGCTATATCAAATGGCTGCTTATGGTGTGCAGCTAGTACCTGCTTCGACTTTGACGCGTAGAAGTGTTGGTGCTCGAAGGACGAATAGAGGGATTTACCCTCAAAAATTGAGCCAGCCTGTTAAGGAGGTGGTCACCCCTATTGGTGAATATGATATTTTTTGATCGAACTGCTCTTTATCAGTTTAAATAAACAACAGTGGTGAGACTTGAAACCTATTGCTGATATTTTTTATCTGTTCAAGGTTTAATGCCCTTTTTCCTGTTAATATTTCAGAGACGACCCCTTGGCTGCCTATTTCTTTTAAGTCAGCTTGTTTTAAGTTATGTTCCTGCATAAGGTATTTTAAAACGTCTACTGGGGAAGCTTCTTTTATTTTATATTCTCGAGCCTCATAATTTTCTATTAAAGTTCCGATGGTTTCCATTGCAGGAGCTAGTGCATGATTTTGCTTATTGCCTACGACATCAACTAGACTATCTAAAGTGTTAACTAGAGCTTGATATTCAGATTCTGTATGTGGAACTGAAAAGATGGCTTTAACCGTAGGCCATGCTCTTGATATATCTTCTAATTGACTATTCATGATTCTTTCCATTTTCCTTTGTTATACTCTGTATGTGTTAGTACATGGCGAATATATAAGCATTGGGTGTTGTAATGTATGGCGGCTATGAGGCGTATTTTATTACCCCCTATATTGAAGACGGTTAAGTTATTAACCTTATCAGCACTTGGAAAAATAGCCCTCAATTTCGAGAGGTTATTTACCTCGTTCTGTTTAATCATTCGATACCATGTACCCAAAGAAGTTGAGGCATTAGGATATTTTTCAGAAAAATCTAGTAATCGTTTTCTAGTAATAATGTGCATAAAGCAAACAGTATCTCAAAATGAGATTATTTGCAAAGTAAATTGAATCTTCATTCCTTACTACTGCTCTTGATAAATATCCTCCCCATAATTAAAAGCATCCATAGCAATCCTAAAATCAGCAATGCCGTCTGTTCTAAATTCCAAAAATATGGGGTAATCTGCTTGGTGCCACGCAGTATGAAATAGTATGCCGTCCTCATTTTGTAATTGCATATCTGCATGGATGAGTTTACTCAGGGTCATATAAACAAAAGCGGCTGCGGTATTTTTTAGTTTCGGGTTGGCTATTTTATAACTGGGCAGGGCAAAGCTGATTTGTGGGTGTGGAATGATATTGGCTAATTCCGTAATGGCATTTTGTTGATAATTGGCACTGAGTAAATAATGGGTGCCTTTAGGTAGTTGCTGTAAAGACTTGTTGATATTTTGGTAATGCGCTACAAAAACAGCTGCATCTTGCAGTTGTGTTAATTTACTCTGCTGTATTTTATTGGCAACCACATCGGCACTTAGGCTCGGGTCTATATAAACGCCCTCTATTAATTCACCGCCTAGATCTTGCCAAGCCTCCATAAATACTTGTGCAGCATCCGTGCCATAGGCATCTTTTGCAGCAATAAATGAGGCTTTTCTAATGCCTTTTGTATAAGCTTTCAGTGCCAGAGTATGTGCTTCTTCACGATTGCGCACAAAAAAACGGTAAAACTTATTTTTTTCAAGTGGTAAAGCCATTGAGGAGGATAGCGTGGTGATCAGTATGGGACGTTCCTTATAAGTAGATTGTTCTAATAAAGTATCAAAATTATTGGCTAAATGTGTACAGACATCACTATAAGCACAAATAAAATATCGGGTGCCAGCATTGATTTTAGTCAGTACTTCTTTTTCTAATGCCAAGTTATATTTATTCTTATGGTCGAATATGGTTAAGTGATACTGGTTGCTATATTCAGGGAAATTAGTAAAAAAAGCACCCAAGCCTAAACGCACTTGTTCGGTATCATCAAATTGTACGCCTAGCTCATTTTTGAGTGGAAATAATAAAGCAATTTGGGTACGGTGTTGGTCTTTATAAAACTCGACCTTATTAACGAATTTATCAAAAATGTAATAGGAAGAAATAAGTAATGATATGACCACAATCGGGATGTACATGATCATAAACCGGTGGCGTATCATATATGGAATATGCGTTTCCTTATCACGTGCAATGACTTCCCGGTGTCGCCAAAACTGAATGCACATGATCAGGCCGATAACGATAGAAAAGCCTGCTGTAATCAGTGCGGTTAGGTAGACATAATTAACATAGGAGTCAGAGAGAAACTTGACTATGATGGAGATAAGCGCGACGGGGGCATACAAAATAAACAGTAATTGGTAAGATTTGTGGATAAAACCGTTGTGATTATCACTCATATTTTAGGGTATGTAATTGGTTTGTGGGTGTGGCTTTAGCCGCAATGTGCAGATAAATCTGCGCCTACGAGAATTCAAGAAGCATCATGTGACGTAGATGTTGGATTCGCTTGTTGTTATAGCTTTTGTAACGCCGCTGTAACGGCTTGTAAATCAGGCAGTACCCATGTGGGTGCATAATCCAGCTGTGCAATGTCGGCAGTGGTAGATACGCCTGTTAAGACCATTAAACTGCGCATACCTGTGCGTACTGCGCCTAAAATATCGGTATCCAAGCGGTCGCCAATTGCAATAGTTTGCTCGGCAGGCGTGCCTAGTAATGTAAGGGCTTGTTGATAAATAATGGGTTCAGGTTTGCCAATTACTGTCGGCGTACGTCCCGTCGCGGCATGTAAAGCCGCTAAAATTGCCCCATTACCTTGCACTAAGCCTCGTTCGGTGGGTAAGGTGAGGTCAGCGTTGGTAGCAATAAACTCGGCACCATCTTGTAAATTCAAGGTTGCAGTAGACAGCTTATCCCAATTAAGGGTTTCATCTTTACCACAGACCACAATATCAGCACCTGCATTAGGTGTTTCTGCTGTATTTAATTGATATAAGTCAGTTAAGGTAAAGCCTTGCTCTAATAAGGGCACGCGTGCGCCATCTTCGCCTAAAACAAAAATTCGGGTATTGGCTGGGTCTTTATGCTTAGCAAGATATAAGGCGGTTGCCATACCCGAGGTTAAAATTTCTTCAGGTGCAACGGTGACCCCCATACGTGCCAGTTTATTAATATACTGTGCATTGGTATGACTGGCATTATTGGTGGCTAACACAAAGGGCATGGCGCGTGTGCGCAATAACTGAAAAAATTCGTTTAGCCCAGCAATGGCTTGTTCACCATGCCATAATACGCCATCCATATCGATGATTAGTGCGTGTATATTTGTAAAAGGTGCCGTCATGTTAAATTCTTTGTTGCTGCAAAATAAAATTGTGCTGTTGTTAGTGCTCAGTATAACAGGTTGTAGTGTAGCGCCCCCTCGGCAAGTGGCAATTGCTTCAGCGCACCCCTTGGCAACTAAAGCAGGTTTTGAAATATTACAGAAGGGCGGTAATGTCTATGATGCGGCGGTTGCGGTATCGGCTGCGTTAGCAGTAGTTGAGCCTTCTGGTTCTGGTTTGGGTGGTGGCGGTTTTTGGTTATTACACCGAGAAAGTGATGGCTTAGATATTATGGTCGATGGTCGTGAAAAAGCCCCTTTAGCAGCCAGTAAGGATATGTTTGTTGTTGATCCAATAAGCTCATTAAATGGTGCTTTAGCAGCAGGAATACCTGGCATGCCAGCAGCATTAGTGCATTTGTCCGCACAATATGGCAATTTGAGTTTGGCAGAAAGTTTGCAGCCTGCGATTCGTTATGCACAACAAGGCTTTAAAATTGATGTGCGCCATCAAAAATTATTAGCTTTTCGGCAATCAGTATTGCAACAGGATGCTGAGACTGCCGCTATTTTTTTAGACAATGGCCAAGTTCCAGCATTAGAGCATTTATTAAAACAAACTGATTTGGCAGAGACTTTGCGACAGCTAGCAGAGCATGGTCAAGCGGGTTTTTATCAAGGCATAGTCGCTGATAAGTTAGTGCAAGCAGTACAACAGGGCGGTGGTATTTGGCGTTTAGAAGATTTGGCAAAATATCAAATTGTAGAACGTAAGCCAGTAACGGGCAGCTATAAAGGCATGCAGATTACCAGTGCGGCTTTGCCATCATCAGGAGGTATTGTTTTAGTTCAAGCCTTAAATATCCTAGAAAATATTGATTTAGAAAGTGCCGATAAATTAACGCGTAAACATCTTATCGTTGAGGCTTTGCGCCGCGCTTATCACGATCGTGCACTATATTTGGGGGATAGCGATTTTATTGAAGTGCCTGTAGCACGGTTATTAAACAAGCAATACGCACAGGGTTTAGCCAGTACTATTCGTGCTGATAAGGCTTTACCTAGTACTTATTTAACAGGACAAACGGCAGTAAAAATAGGCGGGCGTAATACCACGCATTTCTCTATTATTGACAATCAAGGCAACCGAGTTGCAGCCACTTTAAGTGTTAATTATCCCTTTGGTGCAGGCGTGGTGGCATCAGGCACGGGAGTATTATTAAATAATGAAATGGATGATTTTGTCAGCGCGCAGAATACTGGTAATGGCTATGGTTTAGTTGGTGGTGATGCCAATGCGATTGTGCCGGAAAAGCGAATGTTATCCAGTATGACCCCTACTTTTTTAGAACTTGATGGCAAAGTTGCTGTTTTGGGAACACCGGGGGGAAGTCGTATTATTTCTATGGTGCTATTGGCTGCGTTAGATTTCGCAGCAGGCAACTCACCTGAGTCATGGCTGCAATTACAACGTTTCCATCATCAATATATGCCTGACCAAATTTTATATGAAAAGGATGGTTTAACAGCTGCAGAAATTGCAGGTTTGCAAGCGCTAGGGCATCAGCTTAAGCAAAGCTATCACTATGGTAATATGCAAGCGGTGCAATTGGATCAGGATGGTTTATCAGCAGTTAGTGATCATCGTGGTGTAGGTTGGGCGAGTGTACAGCAGATTAATGACTGATACTGGTATTGATGTTTTTTATACGGGGTCGGTGCTGGCTTATATGAATAAGCTAAATACGTACTTTGCTTTATTAGATGAGGCTGAACAGCAAATAGCATTACGCTTTAAATTTGCAGAGCTTAAGCAACGCTATATTATTTGTCATGGCATACTCAGAGAACTGCTAGCTGCACGGGTGGGCGAGCCAGCAGCGCAATTAGGTATTGTGAAGACGGCATACGGCAAGCCATATTTAGCTGACTTTCCGCAGTTAAGTTTTAATATGTCGCATACGGGAGATTGCTTGGCAATTGCCATTAGCAGTCAATGCAACTTAGGTATTGATATTGAATGCTTTAAACAGCGCAATACTTGGGAAGGTTTGGTAAATAAGTGTTTTGCTCAGCAAGAGACGGATTATTGGTATGCTTTGGATACGACTGAGCGTGGCCAAGTCTTTTATAAATTTTGGGTCAAAAAAGAGGCGTTTGTCAAAGCGGTAGGGCAGGGCATTACTTTGGGGCTAAATCAGTGCGTGGTGAATCCAGAAGGGTTGGGTACTTTTTTAGCGGTTCCTGAGCAGTGTGCCCCAGCAGAACAATGGCAAATTTATACTTTGGATTTGCCAGTTAATATTTTTGGTGCCGTGGTGTGTGATGAGGCAAGAGTGTTGCATTTCCATACATTGCCACGTTTAGCGGCGGGTTAGTTTTATAGGGTCATGCTTGCGGCCTTTCGGCGTTTGAGACTTCGGTTGCTGTAAAAACAATATAAGCCGCTCTGCGCACTATTTCGGTGCCTTTTTTCAGTAAAAACAGCTTGATAATAAAAAAATTACCTACGAGAAGTATGGTGATAAGTTTTGCTTTGTGCCGTAGGTATCTATTATATGTACTAAGGCACCTGGAAATAAATAATCATCCATCTTTACTGGTTTTTTTGTCCGTCATCAGTACTGTAGCAATAGTTACGTAGCCTGCTATGCGCCTATTGCTACAGCACTAATGACAAACAAAAATCCTGCCAAAATATTGGATGCTTATTTATTTCCAAGTGCCTAAACTTGAGCGCTCCTTTATGGTGCGTAAAATGCACGTTACTTAATTGTATCTTCTTACAGCCTCCATAATAAAAAAGTAGTAAAAACTTAAGACTTAATTTGCCATGCTGAAAAACCAATTTTGCTGTATATTAGCTACGACGAAAATAGTCACACTCTGTTGTAATTAATAATTTAAGTGAGCAAAAAATGAAAGCGGATATTGGGTTAATTGGCCTGGCGGTAATGGGACAGAATTTGGTCTTAAATATGAACGATCACGGCTTTAAAGTTGCGGTTCATAATCGTTCTAGAGGAAAAACGGATGATTTTCTTGCAGGTCCTGCAAAAGACACACAAGTGACTGGAACTTTTTCACTGGAAGAGTTAGTTGATAGCCTGCAAAGCCCACGTGTTGTGATGTTAATGGTCAAAGCGGGTGACGTGGTTGACCAATATATTGATAAATTAACACCATTATTATCGAAAGGAGACATCATCATTGATGGTGGTAACTCTTTATATACTGATTCTAATCGTCGTACTGACGCATTAGCAGAGCATGGTATCTTGTATATTGGTTCTGGTGTTTCAGGTGGTGAAGAAGGCGCGCGTAATGGCCCTTCTATTATGCCTGGTGGTAATAAAGAAGCATGGGAAACGGTTAAGCCTATTTTCCAAGCGATTGCTGCGAAAGTTGATGGTGAGCCATGTTGTCAGTGGGTAGGTGAGCAAGGTGCTGGTCATTACGTGAAAATGGTGCATAACGGTATTGAATATGGTGATATGCAAATCATTTGTGAAGCTTACCAATTATTATCTGAAGGCTTAGGTTTGGGTGCTGAAGAAATTCAAGCCGTCTTTGCAGAGTGGAATAAGGGCGTTTTAAATTCTTATCTAATTGAAATCACCACTAATATTCTTGGCTATAAAGATGAAGATGGTGCACCATTAGTTGATAAAATATTGGATACTGCCGGCCAAAAAGGCACAGGGAAATGGACGGGCATTAATGCGCTTGATTTAGGTGCACCATTAACGCTGATTGCTGAGTCTGTTTTTGCGCGTTGTTTGTCTGCACAAAAAGAAGAACGTGTTAGAGCATCGAAAATTTTACCACAAGCTAATACAAAATTTTCTGGTGATAAAGCAGCAACGATTAAAGCCATTGGTGATGCTGTTTATGCAGCAAAAATCATCTCTTATGCACAAGGCTTTGGTTTAATGCGTTTTGCAGAAAAAGAATACGGTTGGAAATTAAACTACGGCGGTATTGCACTGATGTGGCGTGGTGGTTGTATTATTCGTAGCCAGTTCTTAAACGATATTAAAGATGCTTACGATACTAATCCTGAATTAGATAACTTACTATTAGCGGATTACTTTAAAGATGCAATCATAACTGCTGACCAAGGCTGGCGTGATACAGTTGTTTTAGGTGTGCAATTAGGTGTGCCGACCCCAGCATTTTCTTCAGCATTAGCTTACTATGATGGTTACCGTAGTGCACGTTTGCCAGCTAATTTACTGCAAGCGCAACGTGATTATTTTGGCGCACATACTTATGAACGTTTAGATAAACCGCGTGGTGAGTTCTTCCATACGGATTGGACGGGCACTGGTGGTAAGATGGCTTCAACAACTTATACTGCTTAGTAATAGCGTTTTAGACTGCTTTATATTTAAGTTTTGTAGGTTGGGGTGAGTTTGCGAACCCCAACAATTAATGGTGTTTTTAGCTATGGTTGTTGGGGCTCATGCTTCACCCCAACCTACAAGCGTTAAGCTGTTTAAAGAGCTGTGCTCTAATGTTGTACCTAAGCAATTTTGTTCTCAATTCTCGTTAATACCAGAACCCTTAAAACTATGCAAGCAGCTGAAGTTTTAGTATTTAGTGCCGAAGATTATCTTGCTTGGGAAGAGCTGCAAGAAGATAAATATGAATATTATCAAGCCGAAGTCTTTGCGATGGGCGGTGCTCGGCGTGAACATGTGGTGGTCGCAGGTAATGTTTTTGCTGTATTAAAACAGCACTTACGTGGTACTCCCTGTCAGGCTTATATTTCAGATATGAAATTGCGCATAGAGCCAGTTGATGCGTATTTTTTCCCTGATGTCATGGTGTCTTGCTCTGCTCAAGATCAACAAGCTGAGCAGTTTTTAACGAGCCCAATACTCATCGTTGAGGTTTTATCTGCTTCAACCGAAGCTTTTGATCGTGGTGATAAATTTGCTGCTTATCGACAGTTGCCCAGCTTAAAAGAATACCTATTAGTTGATATTAAGGCACGACGAGTTGAAAGCTATCGGCGCACGGCTGATAATGATTGGTTATTACATGTTGCAGAAGGTGATAGTTGCTGTGATATGGTTAGCTTAGAGCTTGCGATTGAGTTAGCAGATGTTTTTGAAGATATTGCTGTGAGTCAGCAATAATTAAAATTAATTAAAATTTATAAAGGAGTTCGGAGTGAAGACTGATCCCTGTACTTATGTGATTTTTGGCGCGACGGGAAATTTATCGCGTATTAAATTAATCCCTGCTTTATATCATCTTGATATTGAAAATCGCTTGGATGATGATACCAAAATTATTGCTATCGGTCGTCGTGACTGGGATAACGAAAAATGGATTTCTGAAGTCCATGAGATGTTGGAAGCAAAAGCGCGCGGCGGGATAGATGAAGAAGTCTTTAAGCGTTTTATTAGTCGATTGCATTATCACAAAGGCGATATGCAACAAGCTGAATGCTATAGCAGTTTGGCAGTGCTATTAGAGGATGCCCAGCAATTTCCACAGAATTTTGCTTTTTATTTGGCGATTAATCCTTCTGATTTTAGTCATGTTATTGAGCGCCTGAGCAAACCTAATCTGCTAGAAGAGCAACAATTCTGGCGCAGAGTCGTGATTGAAAAGCCCTTTGGTACTGATTTAGAAAGCTCGCGCTCTTTGCAAAATAAAATTAGTCAGTATTTGCGCGAAGACCAGATTTACCGTATCGACCATTATTTAGGGAAAGGCATGGTACAAAATGTATTGGTATTTCGTTTTGCCAATGCGATGCTAGAGCCATTATGGAATCGTAATTATATTGACCATATTCAAATTACCCACTCTGAGCAGTTAGGTATTGGAACTCGCGGTGGCTATTATGATCATACGGGTGCCATGCGTGATATGTTGCAAAGTCACTTATTGCAATTATTAACGCTGGTCGCAATGGAACCACCTGTTTCTATGGAAGCAGAGGATTTACGTGATGAAAAAGTTAAAGTTTTAAAATCAATTCGCCCTATTCCTGAAGAAGCGGTACATGCACATGCATTCCGAGCCCAATATGGGCCAGGTGAAATTGACGGTGCAGAGGTGAATGGTTATTTGCAGGAAGAAGGTATTCCTGAAGATAGTGTGACCGAAACTTATGCCGCGATGAAGCTGTATGTGGATAACTGGCGTTGGCGTGGTGTGCCGTTTTATATGCGTACTGGTAAACGCATGGAAAAAGCACAGTCGACTATTTCGATTTGTTTTCGGCATGCGCCATCACAGTTATTTGGCCATACACAATCGAAGAAAATTAAACAGAACTGGTTATTGCTGGGCATTCAGCCTGAAGAATGTATCCGCATGGAAATGACCGTTAAAGTACCCGGATTGGAGATGGATACTCGGGTCAGTAACCTTAATGCCAGTTTTCGTAATGAAGATGAAGCGCCGTCTGATGCCTATGAAGATTTATTATTAGATGTCATTAAAGGTGATCGCTCCTTGTTCTTACGCTACGATGAAGTAGAATATGCGTGGAAAATTGTAGACCCCATTATTAATAAATGGGCAGTAGACCGCGATTATATCGAGACTTATCCTGCGGGTTCGTGGGGGCCGAATGAACGCCGCTTATTTGAAAAAGAAAGCCAGCACTGGCGTAATACCTTACAGGAAGAAAAATGACACAAGTTGTAAACTGGAAACCTTATGATTCAATTGATGCGTTGGCCGCAGCAGCATGCCAACGTGTTATTGATGCAGCCGCCAAAGCGATTGCTGCAAATGGCGCGTTTAAATTGGTACTTGCTGGTGGTACTGCACCTGTTAAGGCTTACCAATTATTAGCGAACAAACAAGAAGATTGGAGTAAATGGCATATTTATTATGGTGACGAACGTTGTTTGCCTGTTGATGATGCTGAACGGAATAGCTTGGTCGCCGAGCAAAAATGGTTAGATTTGGTTACGATTCCTAAAAACCAAATTCATCGTATTCCTGCTGAACTAGGTGCTGAAGCTGGTGCCGAGGCATATGCAGGCGATGTTACTGATGCAGGTATCTTTGATTTAGTACTTTTGGGAATGGGTGAAGATGGTCACACTGCCAGTTTGTTTCCTGGGCATGTGCATAACTTGGATGAGCTGACTCATGCCGTACATAACTCGCCAAAACCACCTTCTGACCGTGTTTCAATGAGTGCCAAAGCATTAAGCAATACAGCTGAATTAATCTTTATTGTTTCAGGTGCCAAACATGATGCTGTTGCTGCATGGAAAAATAAAGAAGATATTCCAGTTACCCATTTGTGCCCTGTCGCAGGTGTAGACATTTTATTGTGCGTCTAAGCATTTGTTATAAGGCACTTGGAAATAAATAAGCATCCAATATTTGGGCAGGATTTTTGTTTGTCATCAGTACTGTAGCAATAGGCGCATAGCAGGCTACGTAACTGTTGCTACAGTACTGATGACGGACAAAAAAACTAGTAAAGATGGATGATGTGTGTTTCCATGTGCCTAAGATCTAGTTCCCACGCTTCAGCGTGGGAATGCCGCTACAGACGCTTTAAGGATGAGGATTTAATAATACCTCGGGTATTATTGAATTCTCATTCCTGAGCGTCAACTCTCGGAAATTTGTTAAAAAAGATCGTTTAAATAGCTTACTTTGAAGCATGAAATACATGACTATTGCTTGCTTTTATAATGAGCAATAGTCAACGTATCTGTTGTAAAAATAACAATAATAAACTCATCAAAACCAAATATTTACTGTAGGAGTAAAAAATGAAAGCCTGTGAGTCATCACAAACTAAAGAGGAACATCGCGTCAATATTGGCTGCAACCATAATAACGTCCCTGTATGGCGGCGTACTATTGGATTAATGCTAGTGTATTTGCCCATTCTTACTTGGCCTTTTATACTGATTAGCGGACTATTATCGTACTATCATTTGAAAATGGTCGGTGCTGAAAACTTAAAAACTTTATTTGATTTCTTACCAAAACGTGAAACACATCGCTATAACTTAAAAAATCAAATTACGATGGACGGCACCTTTTCTTTAAGTCTTGCTAGAACCCGATTATATTGGATTTTAAACTGTACTTGGTACTGCCCAGTCAGTGTCGGACTTTTTGAATGGCATGCATACTTAGTCAAAGTCATTGAAAACTGGTGGTGTCCGTTCAACCATGGCAATAAAGAAGGCTATGATAATGCGAAGATTGATGAATCATTCTGGCATATTTATCCTGAAGATAAAGTAAAGTTGCATGAAGATGATAGAGAAAACCCTATTTGGAATAATAAATGTAGTGGCTGCCACAGTACTGATGACGAAACGGAAAGTAAATAGCTAAGCCCCATCGTTCCCATGCTCCAGCGTGGGAATGCATCCTGTGACGCTCCCGCGTCACGAAATCAACTGACACAGCCCTTTAAGTATTAAATTAAACATGTAAAATCACCCAATATCACAGATAAATAATACCGAGGCTAAAAACATGAGTAATTGTTGCAGTGATCCCACAGAAATACCCAAAGTAGACCCCCCGTGATTTAGTGCGTGAACAAACCCACTATGGTGATTTGGTGCGCGAACTCTTCACTGGTGATCCTGAAAAGCTAATGTTACATGAGCTGCGTGAAGCCAGTGTTTACCTAAGAGAATTAGCGGCATTACGCGCACATTATGTCTCTGTACGCCTTGCTGCGATTGCATTATTAGAAGCATCGAGCATGTCGGTATTGCAACGCATCGTTGATAAAGCTGAGGATGAGATAGCACCAGCTGCCAGTGCCAGATTACAAAAATTACTATGATCAAGCTTATTATTACCGGCGGCACCATTGATAAACAATACAACGAACTAAATGGCGAATTGCACTTTCCGCAAACGCATATTCCGCAGATGTTGCAGCAAGCGCGTTGTACTGCTGCAATAGATGTTCAGCAATTGATGCTCAAAGATAGTTTGGAAATGCAAGAGGCAGATAGAGAGGCTATTTATCAAGCTTGCCTTACAACAGATGCACAACAGATTATTATTACCCATGGCACCGATACCATGGTCGATACGGCAAAATATATTGCTACGATATTAGCAGATAAAACCATAGTCTTAGTCGGTGCGATGGTGCCTTATACCATTAAGAATTCTGATGCCTTATTCAATTTAGGCTGTGCCGTCATCGCAGTACAATTATTACCAGCGGGCATTTACCTAACCATGAATGGTAAAGTATTCAACTGGGATAATGTCAGTAAAGACAAACAAGCGGGTCAGTTTGTAGCCAAATAAGGGAGCTGGAAATAAATAATCGTCCGATATTGGGTAGGATTTTTGTTTGTCTTTGGTGGTGTCGTAACGGGCGCGTAGCAAGCTACGTAACTGTTACGACACCGCTAAAGACGGACAAAAAGACCAACAAGATTGGATGATTATTTTTTTCCATCTCCCTAATGGTAGGTTGTGGGTGACGCAGGAACCCCAACAAGCTAGCTACATAAAACCCAAAAAAATAGCCCGATCCACACTAAACCCCGCCGCATTTTTATGTCCACCACCCCCGAAAGCACGCGCGATCTCAGATACATCAAAATCACCAATAGAACGTAAGCCACACTCATAGCACTGACGCTTGCCATGATAAAAATAAGTTAATCCAAAAGTCCCCGATTTTTCCGCTAAAACATGCCCTAAATCACTGGCAAACATCGGTGGTGCATTCACTGCTAAACCTGAATATTTATTGAGTGTAATAGCATGTCGAGTTTTGCATAAACGACTCACATTTAATTGTTGTTGTTTAAGTAATATCACCCCTTCACGCTGCAAAGTTCCCAGCTTTATTTTCTCAAAAGCTGCAAAATGCACAGGCAACCGTAAATACAAAGCTTTACAGATAGCCTCTGTATTAGCAAGTTGGTGCCGCCATAAATCATGGTCTTCAATATGTAATAACAAAGCGGGTGGCTCAATATCTCCTTGAAAATATTGCCACACAATCATGCAGCCACTGTGCTCTTGGATAAACGTAAACTGTAAATTAGCAGGAATGACGGCTTGTTTTTGGTACTCCGCAAGATCATTTTGCGCACTGATATGATGATCTAAAACAATTATCTTGCCAGCTCTGTCTGTCGCAGCGACTAACTCGGTAATGGGATAACAAAAGTCGACAATATAAAGCTCCACCCCAGCAGGGAACTTGGGCATAGGCGTATGGTGACGTACCGCTTGGTAACGTGCGGTATTGCCCAATTTTTTCCAAGCTACCCAAGCCGCAGCAAAGCCATCCATGCAATCCGCATGATACAGTACTAAAATATTTTTTTGTTGAGGGTTTGTTGTCATTGTTATATTTGGAATCTATACTTTTGTGACGCTGGAGCGTCACGGGCTGCATTCCCACGCTGGAGCGTAGGGAACGATAATTTTTATAGTTCCTCATGCTCCAGCGTGGGAATTCAGCCATGGACGCTCCGCGTCCCGTCGCAACTAAGGTTCCCCAAGTAAATCAATATGGGTTAGATACAAGCGCACATCAAATTCCAATTGATGATACTCCGGCTCCATATGCAGGCATAATTTATAGAACGCCTTATTGTGCTGTTTCTCACGTAAATGTGCCAGCTCATGTACCACAATCATACGCAAAAATTCCACAGGCATTTTTTTAAACACCGAACCAATACGAATTTCATGCTTCGCCTTTAATTTACTGCCCTGCACTCGGCTAACTACCGCATGCAAACCCAAAGCATGATGCAAGACATCCAGCTTGTCATCATAAACCACTTTATTCAATGCATTTGATTTACGCATAAATTGATTCTTAATCTCCACGGTATAGTGATATAACGCTTTATCACTCCTGATTTGATGCACTTCTGGGTACTTAGACATTAAGACATCAGTTAGTTTACCGCTGTTAATCAAGGTCTGGACTTGTTCTTGGATAGTGCTTGAATAGCCGGAGAGGTATTTTAAATGAGACATTTAGGCCAATAAGCATAGTGAAATAATTGATATTATGCAGTAAATTTATAGGTAGTTCATTAGTTAATTGCCCCCTTATTTCATTTGAAGTCAGCTAAAACTAAGCCCTAGAGTGGCTACGAACTTAAGACGGGACTGTGGAAATTCAATCCCTTATGCAGGAGTGCAATCGCTTTAGCTATTGCTGTTTCGGAAATAGCTAAAGCGATTTCACTCCTGTCGTATGTCCCGTCTTAAGTTGGTAGCCATTAAAGCTAATAAGGTAAAGAATCAAGATGAAAAAGCCAGTAACGTTACTTTC
>CAZXJK010000018.1:0-20654 GCA_964640895.1 uncultured Methylomonas sp. | reverse complement strand
AGCCTGTGCCCCCAAGTTTGTACAATACTGATATATTATTAATTATTTAGAGGGAGTAGCACTAGCCCAACATGGGTGCGATACCTTTACCTTGCCGCACCACTTCAACTTCACCACCAGCGCAAGAAATAATGGTACTTGACTCAGAATCAATCACCCCAGCATCAATGATCAAATCCAACTCATGCTCTAACTGTTCTCTAATATCATAAGGGTCACTTAGCGCATAGTCATCATTAGGTAAAATCAAACTAGTGCTTAATAATGGCTCACCTAATTCTTCGACCAAAGCTAAAGCAATTTTATTATCAGGAATACGAATGCCAATGGTTTTGCGTTTGGCATGCATCATGCGTTTGGGCACTTCTTTGGTCGCATCAATAATGAAGGTAAATGCGCCAGGAGTCAGATTTTTGATTAAGCGATGTACATCATTGCCAATCTTAACAAAGGCTGAACTTTGTGCTAAATCACTACAGATTAACGTAAAATTATGCTTATCATCTAATTGCCTGATACGTTTGATACGATCCAAAGCTTGTTTATCACCCATATGACACGCTAAGGCATACACCGTATCTGTAGGATAAACAACAACCCCGCCTTTACGAATAATTTCAGCGGCTTGATAAATCAAGCGTGCTTGCGGATTATCAGAATGAATTTCAAAAAATTGAGCCATAATATTACCTATACGTAAGGGGGAAACATTAAACCTTTGCACCTGCTTTTAACGCTTCTCTTTCTAGGGCTACGCACTTAAGACGGGGCACCAGTAAAATTAACTGTTGGAGAGAACTCATATTACATCAGTAATCTAGGGGGTATTTCAGTTTTTCAGTGTTTAAACTGTCCCGCCTTAAGTTGGTAGCCCTTTCTAGTGTTGTTTTTGCTACTTTATCCCTTAAATACACAGGCATGGCTTGCCCAACAGGTACTGCTTGTTGGCGTTGCATACCTACGGCTCCTAATAATGCAATCTCTGCCGAATGTGGCAAATAATTGGCATCAAAGCCCGTTACTTGCGTAGGCAAAGCTGTCATTAATTCTTGCTCATACTTCTCCCAGCCCGAGCCTATTCCATACCCTGTCAATTGCAAAGCATCGACTTCAGCTGCAGGCTGTACTTTTTCTTGACCTAATAGCTGTGCATAACCTTCTGGGTCACGTTGATACACAGCCCAGTAGATCTCCTGCATGCGTGCATCGACAGCCGTAAAAATAGTATCATGTGTGGTTTTCTGCAGACAGGCTTGCGCAATGGCCGCTAAAGTAGACACTGGCACAACGGGTAAATCAGCTCCGTAAGCAATACCTTGCATCACACCTGTGGCGATACGTACGCCAGTAAAAGACCCAGGTCCACAACCAAACGCGATTGCATCTAATTGCTGCGGCCTTAACTCTGCCTCTGCCATTAAACTATCGACCATCGGTAATAATAGTTTGGTATGTTCGCGCGGGGCAATTGCAAAACGTTCTTGAATTTCTCCGTTGATATACAGTGCTGCAGAACAAGCTTCTGTGGCAGTATCGACTGCTAAAATCTTCATAATTTATTAGCACCTAAGCTACCCACGATGGGTTTCACTACATGACTTTGCAAGTCGTTGCGCTCTACCCATCCTACGGTCAATAAAATTAACTTATAGGTCTTTAAGAACATCCAAAGCTTCATCGTAATTAGGTTCGTGAGTAATTTCGGTAACTAATTCAGTGTAAATAACACGATCATTCTCATCAATAATCACCACAGCACGTGCAGTTAAGCCTTTTAGCATGCTATCCAGCATACGTACTCCATAATCATCTGCAAAGCTAGATCGGAAAGTTGATAAAGGAAAGACTTCTTTCAATCCTTCTGACTCACAAAACCGGCCTTGAGCAAAAGGTAAATCAGCTGAAACTAATAAAATGACCGCGTTATGAAAGCGACTGGCTTTTTCATTAAAGGCACGCGCCGATGCTGCACATACTGGTGTATCCAAGCTAGGTACGATATTAAGCACTTTCTTTTTGCCGGTATAAGTCGCTAGGGTTACATCCTGTAAGCGTCCATCAACCAAACTAAAATCAGGCGCGCGCGCACCTACTTCAGGTAATTCACCACTGGTATTAATAACAATTTCATCATTGCCAGGTTTAAACGTTAATTGAGCCATTTTTATCCTCTTAATCTTTATGTTCTATTGTCGATGAAAAATACGGCTACGCACTTAAGACAGGACAGCCTACAGGATCTCGTTCCCACGCTCCGCGTCACTGCCATTAAGTTAATGGCGATAAACATAGGATGTGCTGAGGTACGAAGCGCATCTTTTGGAGCTTGATGCGCTTCCTATCCTCAGCACATCCTATACCAAAATGGGCTACGCACTTAAGACGGGACACCGTAGGCTGGGTTAGATTTTTTAACGAAGTAAAAAAACGTAACCCAGCAAAGCCCCGTATACGTAAAATGCTGGGTTACGTTATCTGCGCTTCGCTAGATAAGCTAACCCAGCCTACATTTTTGTCCCGTCTTAAGTTGGTAGCCCCAAAATGCTTAACTTAATGGCTGTGACCCATTAAGTCTGTAGCCAAAAATATACCTATTAGCGTCCGCTATTCTTTCTCTTTAAAGAGATTTTTTTCTTTTTATGATGCTCCATTAAACGCTTTTTCTTATGTAACTGTCGATCGCTTAATTTATTTTTCACTTGTTTAAATGGGTTCTCTGGCGATTTAAACACAATACGAATCGGCGTTCCTTCCAACCCCAACTTAGTACGAAAGTAATTCATTAAATAGCGCTCATACGCTGCAGGCAATAAATCAGTTTGATTACCATGTATCACCACAATAGGCGGATTACGCCCGCCTTGGTGCGCATATTTTAATTTAATTCTACGCATATTCACCATCGGTGGTTGATGCGCAGCAACTGCATCCTTTAAGATCTGCGTTAACACTGAGGTAGACATATCCACCATCGCTGCATCATATAAATTCTGCACGACATCAAATAAGGGGCCTACCCCACTACCGTGTAGAGCAGAAATAGGATGCTTTTCTGCAAAATTTAAAAAGGGTAGTTTAATATCGGTTTGGCGTTTGATTAATTCACGCTGGTCTACCGATAAACCATCCCATTTATTAAAGCCAATAATCAAAGCACGTCCTGCTTCCAAAACCATGCCTAATAAATGAGCATCCTGATCAGTGATACCTTCACTGGCATCAACCAAATAAATCACCACATTAGCCTTTTCCACTGACTGTAGTGCTTTAATAATGCTAAATTTCTCAACCACTAACTTTACTTTTGCACGGCGGCGCATACCCGCAGTATCAATCAAAGTATAACGCTTTCCATTGCGTTCGAAGGGAATATACACACTGTCACGAGTCGTACCAGGCTCATCAAACACCACGACACGCTCTTCACCTAGTATACGGTTTACCAAGGTTGATTTACCCACATTCGGGCGACCTACAATCGCAATCGCCACACCTTGTTCTGCTAATTCTTCTACCGTTTCTTCCGTCTCTTCAGGTAATAACTCACTGACCCGAAGCAATAACTCACCGACACCACGCCCATGAGTTGCAGCAATAGACACTGGGTTACCAAGCGCTAAGCGATGAAACTCAACAGTCGCAATATCAGCGTTAATACCATCAATCTTATTGGTTACCAAGACGACCGGCTTATCCAACTTTCTCAGCATTTCTCCGATCGACTCATCAGAGCTATTCATACCTTCCCGTGCATCGACCATGAATAAAACCACATCAGCTTCGTCCAAAGCTAAGCGTACCTGCCGAATTGCAACGGAATCAACCCCTTCAGTCGCATCAGTAATCCCACCAGTATCAACCAATAAATAAGGTTTATCACCGCGCATGATTCGTCCGTACTTTCTATCTCTGGTTAAGCCTGGGTAGTTAGCAACCAATGCATCCCGAGTACGAGTTAGATAATTAAAAAGTGTTGATTTGCCGACATTCGGACGACCAACTAAAGCGATAACGGGTAATGACATACAGGTTCCGTAAAATTAAATCAATAAACTATAGTAGGAGGGGCTAAAAGCCCCTCCTACAAATTTGTAAAAAAAGGACAATCTTGATGTAGCTTGTAGCACCAAGATTCAATTCACGACACAATCCATTATCGCTACTACAAAATCATTTAGAGAAAACTAAACATATTATCTTTGTTTTCCCGTATCTCGCATATGAACTACATATAGGCGCGAGTATTTATTAAAACAGCACCACACGCACTGCTGCTAATGTTCCATCACTGGCATAAACATAAACAATATCATCGACAACGACAGGCTGGGCAACAATCGGTTCATCAGTAATCTCGATACGCCCTAATAAGCGCCCATCGGCTATTGATAACCAGTGTAAGTACCCTTCAAAGTCCCCCACGACCACATAATCGCCATAAACGACCGGCATCGACAAACTGCGCTGATGTAAATCGGTTTGCTTCCAATAAGAAGCACCATTACGTTGATCTAATTGCCAAACATCACTACTGATATCACTTAAATATAAATAACTATAATCAGCAGCCAACCCCTGCACTGCAGAAATTGATTCATTGCGCCAGAGCACTTCACCATCGATAAGTGTTAAGGCACTCAAACCGCTATTAAAACTGCTGACAAAAATAGTATCATTACGCACAATAGGTGTACCATTAATATCCGTCAAACGCTCTATTTCTGAACGCCCTTTAGGAATAGCGATACTTTTTTCCCAGAGATAAGCGCCATCAAGGATATTAACTGCAACCAACTTACCACTTGCATAGCCAATAATGACATTATCATCAGCAACAACAGGCGCACCATCACCTCTGATACTTAAGGCAGGGGCAAGATGCTCAAGCACCCAAATTTGCTTACCATCCGTTCTATTCAGGGCAAGGTCTTTACCATCAATAGTGCGTATCAGTAAGATATCATCCGCTACCACAGGTAATGCGAGTACTGCACTAGAAACACGCTGTTTCCAGACTGCTTCGCCTGACTCAACCTTCAATGCCAATACTTCTGCTTTGCCCGTACCAACAAACAGTAAGTCATTATCAATCACTGGGCCTGCCGTGATTGGCAAGTCAGTTTCGACTTCCCAAAGCAATTCACCATTAGCTGGATTTCTTGCCTGAATTAAACCTTCAATATCGGCAATAATAATACGCCCGTCCGCTATCGCTGGGACTAAATTAACCGCAAGTTCATCTGTACCATCGCCATCAGATTCATCCCATAGCAGCTCCAGTTTCACTTCAAACTGATATTCGGTCAATTCAGCAGGTGGCTCAGAATTGTCTGAATCACTGAATAAATCACCGACTGCATCCGTCATGCCTGTTAACGTGGCACAGCCTGATAAACTTATAATAAATAATAAAGCAAGAATCTTACGCATTTAAAAACCATGTGACTGTAGGTTGGGTTAGGAGTGAGGGCATTACCCAATAGATTATTAGCTAGCCACCAATACTATCAGCAGCTGTTAAATCATCTAATTTAAATTGCAATAGCGGCGAACCTTGACCAGCTTTTAGAGCTGTTTGATAAGCAGTACGTGCTTCCCCTACTCGCGCCATGGCAACATATAAATCACCTTTCAGCTCTTCATACACACTGGAAAAGCCGCCTAATGCAGACTGGTCAACATCAGCAATGGCTTGTAAGCCCTGTTCAAGCTCATTATTCGCTAGCAGCACTCTAATCAAACGTGTCCGAGCAACATGTTTAATTTCAATATCACTCGTAGTGGTAATCGCTTGTTGTAAAAGATCTTTGGCTGCACTTAAGTCTTGTGCCTCAACTTTTGCTTTCGCCTGAAATAATAAGGCATAGGCGCTATAAGCGGTTGAGTCAAAATTAGTCGTTAGTTTGCTAGCAAGAGCATCAATAGAATCAGCTTTGCCTGCAGCTGAAGCAGTGATTAGTTGCTCATAGACTGTCGAAGCCTGATTCATCTTATCAGCTTGATAATTTTGCCAAAAATTCCAGCCACCGACAATCACGACAGTACCTACTACCCCAGCAACAACCGATGATCCATTCGCTTTCCACCAGTCTTTTAATGCCGCAACCTGCTCTTCTTCAGTTTCGTAAATTTCCACTTTTATTACCTTATCTAGTGTTATTTGTTGTGTTATTTTAAACTCGTAATAGCTCAATCAATTCCGCAAAAGAAACGGTTTGTTGCTCGGCACTACTCCGTAAAAACTTAATGCTAATTTTATTATTAGCCATTTCATCTTCACCTAAAATCAACGCATAATCAGCACCGATTTTATCAGCCTTTTTAAATTGGCTTTTAAAACTGGCGGAGCCACAGTGCATTTGTAAATGTAGTTTTGGCAGCGCATCCCTAACTTGTTCTGCCAAAATCATACCTGACTTTTCTGCGGCATCACCGACTAAAATCAAGTAAGCATCAACAGGTTTTGCTATCGGTAAATCATCACGATTTTCCAATAAAGCCAGCAAACGCTCCATACCCATGGCAAAACCCACGGCATGATTAGGTTTACCACCTAACTGTTCAATCAAACCATCATAACGCCCGCCAGCACAAACCGTGCCTTGCGCACCTAATTCAGTAGTCACCCATTCAAAGACTGTCTTACTGTAATAATCCAAGCCTCTGACTAATCGCTGATTAATCGTATAATCAATATGTAATGCATCTAAAGTATCGGTCAGCCCTTTAAAATGCGCCTTGCTTGCATCGCCCAAGAAATCCATTAAAGCAGGGGCATTGCTGACTAATTCCTGCATATCAGGATTTTTAGTATCTAAAATACGCAACGGGTTACTCTGTAAACGACGTTTACTATCATCATCCAACAGCTCTGTATCCACACTAAAATACTCTACCAGCTTATCACGATAGCTCGCTCGCTCTTCTGCAGTACCCAAAGAGTTTAATTGCAACTCCAAACTATCGTTCAAGCCTAAGCGTTGCCATAAACGATGGCTTAGTATAATCAGCTCAGCATCAATTTCAGGACCTGCCATGCCATAGGTTTCAACACCTAATTGAATAAATTGGCGATAACGACCTTTTTGCGGCCGTTCGTAGCGAAACATCTGCCCATAATACCAAACTCTATGTACTTGGTTATGCAACAAACCATGTTCCAGACAGGCTCTAACACAGCCAGCTGTCCCTTCAGGGCGTAAAGTCAACGAGTCACCATTTCTATCGTCGAAGCTATACATTTCCTTTTCAACAATATCGGTCACTTCCCCAATAGAACGCTTAAAAAGCTCCGTTTTTTCAACAATAGGTAAACGCATTTCTGCATACCCATAAGCTCCCAACACCTCTCTTAAGGTTTGTTCAACAAACTGCCAACGCGAAGTCTGCTCAGGTAACACATCATGCATACCACGAATTGCCTGAATATTTTTTGCCATATTATTTAGTACTTAAATGTTTTTAGTATAAAGGGCTTGTTTACCCTTAAATGAATAAATTGCTAACAAATCTATACGTAACCTTGATGCAGCTCTGCGGAATCAAGATCCAATTCACGCAATAACCAGACAAACCAACAAACGCCATACACACTTAGGGAGATGGAAACAAATAATCATCCAATATTGGATGCGTATTTATTTCCAGATCCCTTATCTTCATTGCAAAAAAAAACACCTACCTTTGCAACACTTCCGCCGCTTCCGAAAATGGATATGCCCGCCTCAATGTCAACTCATATTGTTCAACCATTGCAAAATCCTGCAAGCCACGCTCAATTTTAATAGCAAGCTCTAAGCCTGCTAATGTCTTACCCGCACTACTAAAATAACGTTCAATAAAAGCACGTGCCGACATTAAATCCTGTTTTTGATAACGAATTTTCGCCATTTCCAGCAAGGCAATTGCATAGGTTTTATTAAACTGCAATGCCTTATAAAACTTAATTTCAGCGGGGCGCTGCAAATTATTTTGTAAATCATATAAACCGAGATAAGTGTATGCAACCCACTTCTTACGATAAAACGGCGCATTGATAATGCGCTCAAACTCTAGCAAAGCCTCAGCATCTCGTTGCTCGCCATATAGAAACACTGCATACGAAGTAACAATATCAAAATTCTTGGGTGCTATCAGTAATGCCTTATCAAAATCAAGCTGAGCTTCAGCAGGCTGATGCTCTCGCACATTAATTAACGCCATTAACTGATAAGTCACTGCATTATTCTTATCAAGCGTCAATGATCGCTCTAAATTTTCTAATGCATAGGAATATTTCCCCAGCTGGTAATAAGCCAAACCTAATTCAGTTAAAGACTTAGCTCGAGCCTCATTAGGTCGGTCTAAAACAACTTTTTCTCGTTGATAATTAAAATTATCACGTGAAGAAGAGCATGCAGCTAAAAAGCTAAGTACCAATAATGATACACATGCTTTACCAAACGTCACACAGATAACCCCATGCGCTCTAAGCGTTCCGCTCGCCGGCTTTTATCCTTAACCTTGCCAACCAATTGACCACACGCAGCATCAATATCTTCACCACGCGTTTTCCGCACTGTGGTAACAATTCCTGCTTTGTATAATACATCCTTAAATCGCTCAATTGCCTCTTTAGAAGAGCAAGTATATTGTGTATTCGGAAAAGGGTTAAAGGGTATTAAATTCATTTTTGAGGGTACATTTTTCAGTAGTTTTACCAAAGCTCGCGCATCAGCCACCGAATCATTAATCCCTTCCAGCATCACGTACTCAAAAGTAATAAAACCTCGGGGCGAGCCTTCAATATACTTTTTACAGGCTGCCATTAATTCTTGTAACGGATATTTTTGATTAATCGGCACCAAAATATCACGTACTGCATCGGTCGGTGCATGTAAGGAAACTGCCATACTAATATCGCAAACCTCAGTCAAACGATACATGGCAGGCACCACACCTGATGTACTAATGGTCACCCGGCGTTTAGATAAACCAAAAGCAAAATCTTCGGTCATCAAATTCATCGCAGGTACGACATTATCAAAATTCAATAAGGGCTCGCCCATACCCATCATCACAACATTAGTGACTCGTCCTTGCTCACCAATTCGCTCATTAGCGGCAATCAGTTGACCAATAATCTCTGCCGTCGTCAAGTTACGATTAAAGCCTTGCTGCGCAGTCGAACAGAAAGTACAAGCCAAAGCACAGCCTACTTGTGAAGATACACACAAAGTAGCACGATTCGCTTCTGGTATATAAACCGCCTCAACCTTATTGCCGCCGCCCATTTCAACCACCCATTTACGAGTACCATCACTAGCGACTTGCTCAAAAATAATTTCAGGCGCGACGATACAACAATGCTCAATTAAATAAGCCCGCAGGGACTTACTTATATTGGTCATTTTATCAAAATCATACTCACCCTCTTGATAAATCCATTTTATCAATTGGGTGGCGCGAAAAGGCTTCTCGCCAATTTCAACAAAAAAGGCTTGCATACCTTTTCTGTCAAAATTGAGCAGATTTATTTTTTCTTGCTTAACGGATGCGATCACAAAGCTCTGCATCAGAGAAGAAATATGCAATTTCACGTGCCGCTGATTCTACTGCATCAGAGCCGTGTACCGCATTTTCATCAATACTAGTTGCGAAATCGGCACGAATAGTACCCGCATCAGCATCAGCAGGGTTAGTTGCCCCCATTAGGTCACGATTTTTTAAAACAGCGCCTTCACCTTCTAAAACCTGAACCATGACTGGGCCAGATGTCATAAAAGCAACTAAGTCATTGAAAAAAGGACGCTCGCTGTGCTCAGCATAAAAGCCTTCTGCTTTTTCTTTAGAAAGTTGCATCATTTTAGCGGCAACAATACGTAAACCATTGCTTTCAAAACGGTTGTAAATTTCACCAATATGGTTTTTTGCAACTGCATCAGGTTTTACGATAGAAAAAGTACGTTCTACTGCCATTTTTTTAAACTCCAATATAAATAAAAACTGACCATTTTATTTTGCTCACAAAATAGAATGGCTATTAAATTAACTTGCAACCCACTATTGTAATATAAACCCAATAAAAATATAAGCCTTCGTTTTTCCAAGATAAATTACAACAATGCCCACCTCTTGAAATATAAGCTTAATTAAGACAATTTATTATCAGTCCAACTATAATATTAATTTATAATCACTCTCACTGCTTGCGCAGCAAAAGAAAAAATAACAAATTAAATGCTCTTGTCACCCCACTTGAATAATTAACATCATGATCAATAGCTCAACCGAAACAACCGTACTCTATTCCAATAACCCTGCCAGCATTCAAGAGCTGAGTTCACTAGCTAGAGGTCTGTTGTTTGCCGAACTTTCCAAAATTTCCTACCATGCAGAGACGCAAACTCGCGAGCTAGCTAAACAACTGAACTTTACAAAAGTTATTTTCTACGAAAAAGATGGTTCGCAAGCCTACTCCTTTATCAATGCCACTGACCATGTGGTTGCCTGTCGCGGTACCGAACCACATGAATGGAATGATGTCAGGGCCGACCTGAATGCCGCTACTGCAGTTGCAGAAACGGTTGGTCGCGTGCATCGAGGCTTTAAAAAAGAAGTAGATGATTTATGGCCAGAACTGGAACAAGCACTGCAAGATAATACCAAGACGCTTTGGTTTACCGGACATTCCTTAGGCGGTGCCATGGCCACCATTTGTGCAGGCCGTTGCCTGCTAGCCCATATGCAATCAACACCTGAGCAAATCCATACGTTTGGCAGCCCACGCGTAGGCAACAAACGCTATATCAATCATACCAAGGTGAATTATCTACGCTGGGTCAATAATAACGACATCGTAACCCAAGTACCTCCCGCTTGGGCAGGCTACCGCCATACCGGCACACTGATGTACCTTAATGAATATGGCAAGCTTGCCAATCTAAGCCCATTACAACTCAAAAAAGACCGCTGGTCCGGCTTTATTAAAGGCCTGAAACTAGGTAAAATCGACCATTTTCATGATCACCTAATTGATCAATATGTCGAATTTATTTATCAGGAAGTCAAGGCGGCTGGTGAGTTGTAAGCGTGTAGGGTGAAGCCTTAGCGTTTTCCACCAGAGATACGCCAATAACATCATATAGGTTAGGAACGTGCATCAACTTGTCGGAAAACGTTATCGGTGCTGCGCTTGATAAGCTATTCCAACAATTCATATCCGCCTTACGGGTTATTTCGACCAACATCCAGCTTATGCCCCCCCCCCTCCTTTGATTGAACAGCTTAAATCAATAAAACTCTTAAAATAGGAATTACCTCAATAGCAATAACTAGCCCTAGCATCCACTTTATAATTGAGAGTTCTTTATCGAGTTTTCTTATATCATCTTTAGTTGCTAAACTTTCAGCTGATAAAGCCTCTGCCGCCGATCTTGCATCCTCCTCAGAAACACCTGCTTTTCTAAATGCTGTATAAACCTCTGAAATCATCGTTGTTATCAAAACAGCCCCTATCCAATATATCAAGTTTCATAATATTATAACAAATAAAGAAAATACCGTATTTCGGCAGTACATTCCACGATCTTCGTTGAATCAAAAAAAATGTCGGAAAACATTATCTGCGCTACGCTTGATAAGCCATTCCAACTTACGATTCATATCTGGCTTACGGGTTACCTGATTTTTTAATCCTCAGCTTCTCGTAGTAATGCCATCATATCCCCTACCGACATCTTCCCGCTCACTTCACCGCCTTCTAATAAGCTACTGGCCAAGTCACGCTTATGCGCATGTAAATCAACGATTTTATCTTCAATGGTATCCTTGGCAACCAAACGATAAATAGTCACTGGACGTTTTTGCCCCATACGATGCGCACGATCCGAAGCCTGATCTTCAACCGCAGGGTTCCACCACGGATCCATATGAATGACATAATCCGCCGCAGTCAGGTTCAAGCCCGAGCCCCCTGCTTTTAAACTAATGAGAAACACATCCCCCTCGCCCGCCTGAAAAGCATTTACCGCTTTTTTACGCTTGGCAATCGGCGTACTACCATCTAAATATTGATAATGAATACCTTTGCTATCCAGCAATCCTCTAATAATCGCTAAATGCCCTACAAACTGACTAAACACCAACACCTTATGCTGGTTAGAAATCAATTCATCAACCAACTCCTCAAAAGCCTGTAACTTAGCACTGCCTAAAGGACTATCTTGCATCACTAATTTTGGGTGACAACAGGCACGCCGCAGTTTCATTATTTCCGCCAAAATTTGCAGATGCTGCTGCCCTGCCTGTTGCCCTTCTTTCTCTACTGCCAACATCGCATCCACCGCATTACGGCGCATTGCTTCGTAAAAAGTACGCTCTTCTGCACTGAGTTCTACATGTAAGGTAATTTCCGTTTTTGCAGGCAGCTCTTTTAAGACATCGTTTTTAAGGCGACGTAAAATAAAAGGTCGTAGCAATTTCTTTAGGCGTTGTTGCGCTCCATGATCCTTGTCATTCTCAATCGCCTGTGCATAACGCTCATTAAATTTTTTCAGCGACCCCAGCAAACCTGGATTAATAAAATTAAATAAATTCCATAGTTCACCCAAATGATTCTCAATCGGCGTACCTGTGGTAATTATTTTAAAATCAGCTTGCAAAGCCATCGCAGCTTGCGAACGTTTCGTCTGAGGATTTTTAATGGCCTGCGCTTCATCCGCAACAATAGTATGCCACTGTTTATCAATCAATAATTCAGCTTCAGATTGCAGCAAACCATAGCTACAAACGATCACATCAAACTCAGCCGCTTGTGCAATAATCTGCTGACGATTGCCGGGGCCAAATTGTTGTACATTAAGAGTTGGGGCAAAATGTTGCGCTTCATCTAGCCAGTTCATACACACTGAGGTGGGAGCCAATATTAAAGTCGGCCCTGCGGCGGCCCGCGACAAAATCAAACTCAAGGCCTGAATAGTTTTACCTAGCCCCATATCATCCGCTAAACAAGCCCCCGCGCCCCAATGTGCCAAACGCGCCAGCCATTGATAACCCTCTAATTGATAATCACGCAACTCACCTTGTAAAGTTGAGGGTAATTCCGGCTCTAATTCTGCCATGGATGCCATCTTTTTCAGCTGATCTTTCCATTGTTTGCCTGCTTTGACTTGCATACCCTCTAATGCTTCATTGAGTGCAGGAGCCGCTAAAGCATGGAATTGTAGCTTGTTACCTTTTTGCTCACCTAAGCCAGACATATCGTCCAAACGCTGCCGTAATTCATTGCTGAGTGCAATAAACTGCCCATCTTCCAACTTTAAAAATCGCCCAGAAGTTGCCTGTAACAAATTAATCAAGCGCTGCATATCATAGACTTGTTCATCATCAATTTGCACTTGTCCTTCGACACTGAACCAATCCTTTTCTTTCCTTACGGAAAAATGCGCCTGCCCCAAACCGACTTCGCGGCTAACTTTGATTTTCTGACCTTTAGGCCATTCCAACACAGCAAAATCACCCACATCTTGTAATTGCATCAGTGCATCTAAGGCCATTTCCGGATCGTCCAATATCCATTTTGCATCCTTGGTTTGATATAACTCAGGGCAGGCTTGCTGCAACTGCTTTAGATACCTAGCTTCCACAGAAAACTTACGGGTAGTCTGTAGCTGCTTGCCTTCCACTTCGGCAAAGACTGTCGCTCCACCCGCCCTTGGTTTGTAAATCGGCCCTGCATCCGTAAAGGGTTGTACAAATACTTCAATTTGCAAGCCTTCACCGACCGGCTGTATATGCACATGCAAGCGCGAATCCACTGCTACACTGGCTACGTTTTGTGCAACACCTTCAATATCTGATTGCACAGTCAGGGTTGTCGCTATCGCCGCAATAGAGTCAATGACTTGCTGTTTGGCCTTATGCGGAACCGATAAGCCTTTAGCCCCCAAAATATTGGCAACTTGGTGATGTTGCTCGCTTATTTGGTAAACCAGTAGTTCATCATTGGCTGCTCTTTCAATCACAACCGACTCATCTTCAATTTTCGGATGCAAAGAAATCAATAAATTCTTGGCTTTTTTGCTGACTAATAAATGTGGCTCTACTTTATTAATAGTGATGGGCGTATCATATTTATCTGCATGCGCCCAATAAATATTGGGATGTCCTGCAGCGGCAATAACAGCGTCACCCCCTAAGGAATAAACTTCGGTGCGATGATAACTGTAATAGTTGTCCTCATAGTTCATTTCGACATGCGCACAGATACGCCGATCTTGGTCATTTAAGAAGTCAAAATCCTCCAAGCTATTACGTAACCTTTTTAACGCAATGGGACGACCTTTAGTCCAACGGCCTGTTTTGCCCATTTTTTGTTCACGCGGCTCTAAAGTGGCTCCGATATCATGCAAGGTCAATAACCAAATCATGCGGGCATTTGCTGTCGCCGTATCAGTATTACCCACACCACTTAATTGGGTCAGCGCTTGTAATGCTCGCTCCCATTTTTCTACTTGCGGTATTAAATCGACAATATGTAAATAACTAGCATCTTGGTATTTCTCTGCAATCGCATCAATTTTAGATTTTTTAACCCCTAGTTTTTGCAACAAAGTCGCACTGACCGCAGCATAAAAATGATTATTTACCTGTTCAGCCTGCAAACAGGCATCTTCTATGAACTTTAGGCTGGTCTCTATTATCAACGACTGCTCATCAAGCCAATACAACATTAAATGCCGAAATAGAATCGCATAATATCCTGTTATTTTTTCAGGTAGGTAGCCTGCTTCCTGCGCACTATATTGTGCCTGACAAACATCAACAGTCTCGGATAAATAATGATTAAGCCGGGAAAAATATCCGCCACTTTCTGTTTTAATACTAATTTGAAGCTGCTTTTTTAATAAAACGACATTCTCTGCATCTCTGCTTTTCAATAAAGCCAAATTAAACAAGAATCCATGCAACCCCGGCAAACACACATTACGCTTACGCGTTTGTTTTTTTATCAGCTTTAAGGCAGCATGATACAAAGCTAATGCCTCCTCATTACGGTTATCCATAAAACAAGCATCGCCTTGTAAACTTAGACCATATGCTGTCATATCATCACTTATCAATGCTTCTGCACGTCGAACTTGCCCTTGCACAATATAATACCCTGTCAAAATTTGGCGCAGTTGACCAATAGGTTCATCTCCCCTATCCAAACTACTCTGCAATAATTGCACCTGCAGGCTCATATCGTGCAATTCGAATGCCATCTGTTCAACATAATTTGATAACACAAAATACCTAAATTCAGGCACTAATTCCGCAAACCACTCTGCATCCCAAGTACGAAAAAACAACAAATCCAGCACATCAACTGCCTGATCAGGAAATGCATCAAGTAGCTCTAAAAATAGTTCTGAAAAATTGCCATATTCATGCCCATAAAGAAAAAAACGCAGATCACGTGCCATATAAAATATGCGTAATTTATAGGGTTCATAGTCACGGCTATGTTGACAATACTGCACTAATTCAACAAATAAATCAGGCCGCTCATCCAATGCAATTTTTATCAGCACCTCACATAAATCACGAGAGCAACGCAAACCATCAGAACTCGTCTCAAGAAGACCTGCACCTTCCAACTTATCTTTTAATGGCTTGGCTACTTTCTTATGTGCCAATGGTTCAATATGACTGGTCGCACGTAAAGCTTGCTGTAGCCGTGTTTGCCCTATGGGTACAAACAGAATCGACAAAGCCAATAGCACTTCTTGTTCGGTTTTAGTTAATGCGTGAAATTTTGTTAATAATTTTTCTGTAGGAGTCATACTAAAGGTCGTTGTAAAGGAAATATTATATGTTGCTGCAAATGAATACCTTTTATTGCTGTTGTTTTGCTGTATTTATTTTATTAAGTAAATCAGCCATCACCTACTGGCTCACTTCAAATAAGCTGACTTTCGGCCTATCCAAGTCAACAATCAATAACATGACCGCCGCAAAGGTCAGTACTAATGCAATGGTTACTGCAGGACTACGTCTCCCGTTCAAGCCCGTATAATAGCCGAGTGCCCCTATAGATAAAAAGGCGATAAAATACAGCGTTCCCTAAATAGTCGGCGCTATTCTATTAAGCAATGCGACCCAAACTCTATGCACTTTAATATCAAAGACACTATTTAATGCTTGAATATACAGCTCCACAGTAAATTCTGATGGATATTGCTGCGACAGCCTGCCGCCACAAGAGAGTTTCGGCTACACACTTAAGGGACATACGACAGGAGTGCAATCCCCACAGCCCCGTCTTAAGTTCGTAGCCAGAGTTTCTATTATGATTATAGCCTTATTATACCGCTGATATTTGCTATTTTTTATTAGCCTAGATGGCTCGACTAAAGTACCCTATATGCTAATTACTAGAAAGTTTATTCGTTCACATATATAAGGACTTATTCATGTCAAACAGTCAGTCAAAAAGATCCTATAAAGAAATGTTGACCACTTTAGGTCCTGCCATTTTATTAACTATTGCTGGATTCTGGGCTGCCTACCAATTTGTTGCGCCCCCGCCCCCTAAAAAAATAATAATTTCTACAGGCTCTAAAACGGGCGCTTATTATAAGATAGCACAACAATATCGTATCGAACTGGCCAAAGAAGGCATTGAACTAGATATTATTAATTCTTCTGGCTCAAAGGAAAATATCAGTCGCCTATTAAATAAGCAAGCCGATATAGCATTTGTTCAAGGTGGTACAGGCAACAATGAAAGCAGCTTACAATCCTTAGGTAGCCTTTATTATGAGCCGCTCTGGATCTTTATTAGAAAAGAAATTGCAGCGCAAAAAATAACCGATCTGGCCAAGCTACGTATTGCCATTGGTCAAGAAGGTAGTGGTACACGTGTATTAGCAACCGAGCTTCTAGCGCTTAATCACCTAACTTCGGAAACGGCACAACTACTGCCATTATCTGCAAGCAAAGCCGCTACAGCACTGGTACAAAAAAATATTGACGCTGCGCTTATGGTCGCCGCCGAAAGCTCTGAAGTGATCCAGCAACTATTACATAATGAACATATAAAGCTGCTTGAATTAAGACGCACCGACACCTATGCACGCTTACTCCCCTACCTATCAAAAATCACCTTACCTGAAGGAATTGTTGATTTGAAAAACAACATCCCTAATCAAACTATTAATCTACTAGCCCCCAGTGCCAACCTAGTCATTACCGAAGATTTCAACCCAGCATTGACAGTGCTATTACTGAGAGCGGCTGATACTATTCATCATAATGCCACTATCTTTTCAGCGGCCGATAGCTTTCCTACCAACCAGTTCATTGCCTATCCTATTAACGAGGTTGCCGAACGTTTTTACAAAGTGGGTCCACCGTTTTTAATGCGTTACCTGCCCTTTTGGCCAGCCGTTTTTATAGACCGAATGATCGTGATGATAATCCCTTTATTGGCATTGATACTACCACTGGGAAAAATTATGCCGCCACTGTATCGCTGGCGCATTCGTTCCAAGATTTATCGCTGGTACAAAGAACTGCAAGAAGCTGATGATAGTATCCACCAGCAACAACTATCAAGTGAACAATTTGTTACGCTCAGTCAAGAATTAACAACGATTGAAAATGAAGTCAATAAAGTGAAAACACCGCTATCTTACGCAGACCAGGTCTATAATTTACTATTACATATAGATCTGGTGAAAAAGAAATTACAAGCCCAAAAGAGTGCTAACAATTAATAATAAGGAACCAGCATGCAAGAAATATTAATCGGTGCTAATGATAAAACCCAAATCATAATGGATGCCGCCATGGGTAATCGCCATGGCATGATCTCAGGCGCGACTGGGACAGGCAAAAGTATTACCCTGCAAATTTTAGCAGAAGGCTATTCCCGCCTTGGTGTCCCCGTGTTTATGGCTGATATTAAGGGTGATTTATCCGGTATTGCCAAAGCAGGGCAAAGCCATGAGAAAATCACTGAGCGCATACAGCACATCAAGATTGATGATTTTCAATTTCGTGCCAACCCTACCGTTTTTTGGGATGTTTTTGCCAAAAATGGCCATCCGGTACGCACCACCATTTCCGATATGGGGCCGCTGTTACTAACGCATTTATTAGAGCTGAATGATACCCAGTCCGGGATACTCTATAGTTGTTTTAAAATAGCGGATGATCAAGGCATGCTGTTGCTGGATCTCAAAGATTTACGCTCTATGTTGCTCTGGATGGGCGACAATGCCAAAGCACTTAGGTCTGAATACGGCAATATCTCCAGCGCCAGTATCGGTGCTATTCAGCGACGCTTATTAGTATTGGAAGAACAAGGTGCCACGCATTTTTTTGGTGAACCTGCCATTCAATTAGATGACTTCTGCCGTACTGATTTTTCAGGAAATGGGGTTATCAGTGTTTTAGATGCCAGTGATTTAAGCACTAAATCACCGCGTTTATATGCTGCATTTTTACTCTGGTTACTCTCCGACTTATTTGAAACGCTACCCGAAGTCGGTGATGCCGATAAACCTAAGCTGGTGTTATTTTTTGATGAGGCACACCTGTTATTCGATCGCGCACCACAAGTATTAATTGATAAGATTGAACAAATTGTGCGCTTGATTCGCTCCAAAGGCGTGGGTATTTATTTTATCAGCCAAAGCCCGCTGGATGTGCCTGAAGATATATTGGGGCAATTAGGTTTAAAAATTCAACACGCACTAAGAGCCTACACCCCGAAAGACCGCAAAGTCATTAAAGCCGTCGCCGCTACCTTTCGTAGCAATCCAGAATTAAATACTGAACAAGTCATTCAAGAACTAAAAACAGGCGAAGCATTAGTTTCGGTATTAAATAAAGATGGTAGCCCAACTGCGGTCGAGCGCACTCTCATACGCCCACCAGAATCACAAATTGGTCCGTTAACGTCAGTCGAACGTCAGGAAACAATTAGTCGCTCGCCTTATAAAGATCGCTATACGCAAACCATAGATAGAGAATCTGCTTATGAACTGCTCAAAGCAAAAGCCGAAAAAATGGCCGAATTAGCTGAACAGCAACCAGATAAGCCTAAAGGCCGCGGCAGGAGTCGACAATCTGCAGGTGAGGCATTATTAAAAAGTGCAGCACGTAGTATTGGCAGCCAAATAGGTCGGCAAATTATGCGCGGAATAATGGGATCATTATTTGGCGGGCGCAGGTAGGAGGGGCCTATGGCCGCGACCTGTTAAATTCGCAGCCATAAGGGACGAGGATTTAATAACACCCAAAAGTATGACGCAGGATTTTTTTTCATATTTAAGGCGCATAGCTGGCTACGAAACTATTTTGCAACACCGAAGATAAAAAAAAGACCAGTAAAATGTTAAATTAATTATGCTTGGGTACTTACATAAGCTGTAACTGCTCTAAGGTCGCAGACACATCACCACCGCTAATGTCGGGAACGACCTGCAACTCCAAAACCATAACAGCTACCAGTTCAACTTGGTGCTCTTCTATTTCAACAGTGGAACCAGTAGGGCTAAAATTCCACTGTTGCCGGGCAATTTCTTGCAATGGTTGGCTAACATCAGCCGACCAATGCAAACTGTATTCTTGACTACGTTCAATAAGCGTTTCTACAAATTTTAGCTTAATTAAACTTAATGCCTGCGGCTGGTCAAATAACAATCTCAATATTTGTTTTCCTGCCCCCGCTGCTCGCCAACCCGTTGTACTATGTTCTGCCAATAAGGCAAATTCAATCGGATGCTCAGGCTCTTCTGAAGTGATTTCTACCGTCGCTAAGGCATCTAAATCTAGCCAGCCTTGCTCAGTTGAAGCTAGTTGATCTTGATCAATAATACGCTTACGCATGCTAACAACCTCTATGAATTATCGTGATATTTAATTTGCATACCCTGCAAAAAATTACGCAAAATTTGATCTTTGCATTCACGGTAGTTTTTATGCCCTGGTTTGCGGAAAAAAGCACTTAACTCATGTTTGCTCATCAAGAAATCAGCTAATTTCATCAATGCCAAAACATCTTCATTTTTCAGGTCCAAAGCAATTTTTAATTTACGCAGGATAATATTATTATTTAATTCCTTCTCGGCGGGTGGTTGCTCACCTTCTTTCTTACCACGCCGATCATTAATCAAACCATTTAGAAACCATGCAAATTGTGGATCTTGGCAAGCTTTATAAGCTTCGTCATCATCTTTTTTCATCCAGTTGCTAATTTGCTCACGAGTCACGACCTGATCAGCGGCCGCAAAAATTGCAATCATTTTGTCGTCGTTATAATCAAAAGTGTAACGGATGCGACGTAATATATCGTTATTGGTCATAAAATAGAATGCGTGTTAATTGAATAAATACTATGCTTGGCCATAGCCACCGCCACCAGGAGTAGCAATAGATAGCGTATCGCCAACAGCTACTTCCAGCTGACTTTGACCGTCTAATTGTACATAGCTGCCATTGGCGCGATAAAGCTTATTGATACCCAGTTTACCAGCTTCTCCCCCTGCTAGCCCAAATCCAGGCAATAAACGATGGCTGGATAAAATATTGACGGTCATAGGCTCTAAAAATTGTAGTCTCCGAACTTGTGAGGCTTAAATATAATGTTATTTTTTATAATTTAATATAAAATACCTAGCTTT
>CAZXJK010000017.1:0-20997 GCA_964640895.1 uncultured Methylomonas sp. | reverse complement strand
AATAAAAATATCGCTATTTTAGCAGATCCACACACTTTTAATCACACCCGTTACCTACTGTATCTTGTGCTTTTGGTAGCTTGTTATTGCTATATATGGTGAATTAATGTAATTTTCCCTCGCTGAAAATCAGGGAAACGGAGCTTAGCGAAGTGATGATTTTTAGTCCCTGATAGGCGACAGGGCAATTTGCTGATTCGACGTGTGCTAGCAGCACGCGAGAGGAGCAAGAATTGCATTCCGAATAGCCGTCCAGCCATTTGAGGTAGTCATGACGGAGCTGCTTTTGTGCGCAGTCGTTACGGACGCAGGGCGTTCAGGGCATCCCCCATTCGCTGCGTAGGTGAACGAATTCAGGTGACAGGAGTCCCTGAATTTCGTGAGGTAGCATGGCGCGCCTGATATGTAAGTATTTTGATGTTTTCTATCTATCAAAGGCAAATAAATTCCAAATAAATGGAATGACAACTGAATTACTAGGGTCTGCCTCAGGTACTTGTGGGCCTTTTGGATAATTATAGGTATAGATGCGTTGGCTATCACTGGCTAGTTCATGTAATCCTAGTATTTTATAAGCTTCTATTTGCAGCTCTAGGGCATAGGGAACCGCAGGTGTTGTTGGGTAGTTCTCTATAATATAGTTTGCTCGGTTTGCTGCTGCAACATAGGCTTCTCTATCCATATTAAAGCGGGCAATATGCAATTCATGGCGAGCAACTGCATTGCGTAACGAGACCATGCGTTGTTTTGAGTCATCTACATATTGGCTGTTGGGAAAGCGCTGAATGAGCTCTGCAAAGCCTAAATAAGATGATTGGGTAAACACGGTATCACGCTGGGTTTTATCAGACGGAATAAAGCGGTCGATAAAGCCAAGGTCGCGGTTAAAATTGACTAAAGCTTTTATATAGTAAGCATAGTCAACATTAGGGTGACGTGGGTGTGTTTTTATAAATCGGTCAGCGGATGCGAGAGAGGTTTCTGCGTCCCCATTTTTAAAATAAGCATAAGTCAGGTCGAGTTGAGTTTGTGCTGAATGCGGGCCAAAAGGGTAACGTGAATCCAGTTGCTCTAATAATTTAATGGCTTTTTTATAACTTTCATCCTCCATTGCCTCTTTACTGGCTACGACAAATTGCTCGGCGGTCCAGTCGTGATATTTATCTTTTTTGTCATCCTTAAAAAAACTACAGGCCCCCAGAAAGGCAGACAAACAAAAAATAATGATTAATTTATTGAAAAATGATGGCATGGAAGCAGCGACACGTTGTAAGATTGATAACATTTTGCATAAAAACAGCTTTTTACTGCACGACCGTTTTTAATAAAGCGTTGTTTATTGTAAAAGAATTTTATATAGATAAATATAGTTGGTAGGAAAGAAATTATTATATGGCCATATTAATAGCCGAAGTACCCTTAGAATTAGCAGGTAAACGCTTGGATCAAGTCTTGGTAACATTGTTCCCCGATTATTCCAGAAATAAATTACAAACATGGATAAAGGCGGAGCGTGTCACCGTTGATGGGCGACAATTAAAAGCTAAAGATCGATTGGAAGGTGCAGAGCACTTGGAATTAGATGCAGAAGCTGAAGAAGTCACCGAGTACCTTGCTGAAGATATTCCGTTAGATATTATCTATGAAGATGAGGATATCTTAGTTGTTAACAAACCCGCAGGGTTAGTTGTGCATCCTGGTGCAGGCAATTGGACTGGCACTTTACAAAACGGGTTGTTGTTTTATTTGCCTGCTGCTGCAACTGTGCCACGCTCTGGCATCGTACATCGTATTGATAAAGATACCAGCGGCTTATTAATGGTTGCAAAAACGTTGGCTGCGCATCATAGTTTGGTAGAGCAATTACAAGCCCGCACCATTCATCGCGAATATCTGGCCATTACTATTGGGCGTATGACAGGGGGTGGTACTTTAGATGAACCCATTGGTCGACATCCGACCGATCGTAAAAAGTATGCAGTGCGTGATGCCGGCAAACCAGCAATCACCCATTATCGAGTGTTGGAGCGTTTTTTACGTAATACTTTAATACAAGTAAAGCTAGAAACCGGGCGTACCCATCAAATTCGCGTACATATGGCGCATTTAAGAATGCCGCTAGTGGGAGACCCTATGTATAGTGGTCGCTTTCAAATGCCAAAAGATTGCGGACAGGAATTAGAAACCGTATTACGTAGCTTTAAACGGCAAGCCCTGCATGCGGAAAAACTCGGCTTAATTCATCCGCGTACGGGTGAATATATGCAATGGGAGCTGCCTGTTCCTGAGGATATGCAACAATTGTTAGCGGTCTTGCGTGCAAATGACTCATTGGATCACAGCTGATTGGCCAGCACCTGCGCACATTAAAACCGCAACAACTTTTAGAGCAGGTGGTGTCAGTACAGACAGGTTTGCTAGTTTAAACCTCGCCCAGCATGTAGGGGATTACTCGCAGGATGTATTGGCAAACCGGCAAGCAATTAAGGCTATGCTAGATTTACCCGCCGAGCCTAGCTGGTTGCAGCAAACACATAGTACGGATGTTGTTGCTGCGCATACAATGCTTCTTGATGCTAATGCCGATGCCAGTTATACAAATATGGATAATATTGTGTGTGCTGTCATGACGGCTGATTGTTTGCCTATATTGCTATGCGATACAAATGGCACAACTATCGCCGCAATTCATGGCGGTTGGCGAGGCTTGTTAAATGGCATTATTCAAAATACCTTGGCGAATATGCCTGCCACCACGTTAATGGCATGGCTAGGTCCTGCTATTGGTCCACAGTGTTTTGAAGTGGGTGCTGAGGTGCGGCATGCCTTTGTTAAGCAATCTGAGCAGTTTTCCAGTGCCTTTATACCTAAGGCACAAGACAAGTACTTAGCAGATATTTATAAAATTGCGCATATTATTTTAAATAACGCGGGTGTTAAGCATATTTATGGGGGGACTTACTGTACTGTTACCCAGCAAGAACAGTTTTTTTCTTATCGACGTGATGGTCAAACAGGGCGTATGGCAACACTTATCTGGAAACAGGCATAATATAAAGCGTATTTGTTGCGCTATTAATAATGCACAAGAATAATTACTTTAACATTTTACTAGTCTTTATTTTCCATCTTCGGCGTTGCGTAAAATTAGTCAAATTAATTATGCTTGGGTACTTAGGGAGATGGAAAAAATAATCATCCAATCTTGTTGGTCTTTTTGTCCGTCTTTAGCGGTGTCGTAACAGTTACGTAGCTTGCTACGCGCCCGTTACGACACCACCAAAGACAAACAAAAATCCTACCCAATATCGGACGATTATTTATTTCCAGCTCCCTTATACTCAGCCTAGACCAAGCTCACTACTTTACTGCAAATGAATTTACTATTTTTAATTATTATTTTTACCGCTTTAGGCGGTGTCTTAAGTGTTTTAGCTGCGTCTTTATTTTTACTATTATCAGACAAAAATCAAAGCAAAATATTACCGCATGGGGTTAGTTTTGCGACAGGCGCATTATTAGCAGTCGCATTTTGGGGTTTGATTCCACATGCATTTGAAGAGGTTGGTGCAGAGCAGATTCAGAATTTGTCTGGGACGATTATGTTGGGGTTGCTCCTGTTTTTTATTTTAGAAAAACTGCTAATCTGGCGGCATTGTCATTCAGATCATTGTGAAGTGCATATTGATATAGAAGAGCAGAGCCATAATCATGGGCATAGTCATGGAGGACAGAGTTCTGCTGGAGCGATGATTATTATCGGTGATGGTATTCATAATTTTGTGGATGGTATTTTGATTGGTGCAGCATTTTTGACCGATGTGCAGCTAGGGATTGTGACTAGTTTAGCAGTTGCTGCGCATGAAATACCACAAGAAGTGGGTGATTTCGCGATATTGCTGCACAGTGGGTATAGCAAGAAAAAAGCCTTGTTTTATAATGTATTAGCCAGCTTGACTACGGTTGTAGGTGGTGTTTTGGCCTATTATAGCTTGGGTGACTTGCATGATAGCTTGCCTTACTTTTTAGCGATGGCTTCTTCTAGTTTTATTTATATTGCAGTGGCTGATCTGATTCCGACCTTGCATAAAAAAACAGATATCAAAACCTCCTTACAACAAATTGCGCTTATTTTAGCGGGAGTGGTTTTAATCGTTTCATTACATGGTGTGGCGCATGATATAGAAGTAGGTGGTATCACTGCACATGCGCATCATGAGCATCATGAGCATGATGAATAAATACTCCTTCAGAATTAAGATAAATTGCCGATAACTTATTTCGGAACGAGAATTGTTCAACTCTCGATCCTCAATCTTTCAAAATTAAAGGACTTTATATGTTGATTACTCCTGCTACAGCCCTAATGAATCGCTTGCAATGCTCAGGGAAAATGCTGCTGATTTCTTTGGCGTTTATGACACCCTTAGTGATTACTTTGTCACTGTTATTAAATGAGCA
Source organism: uncultured Methylomonas sp. (assembly GCA_964640895.1). Taxonomy (GTDB): domain Bacteria; phylum Pseudomonadota; class Gammaproteobacteria; order Methylococcales; family Methylomonadaceae; genus Methyloprofundus. Next base: position 16,536 of record CAZXJK010000017.1, on the reverse strand, counting down.
ATTAACAGCGATTGATGTGGCGCAGAAAGAACAAACTGGCTTGCAGTATATTGTGCCGCTGAGGCAATTGGTACAGCACTTTCCTGAGCATAGAGGCATGACTAATGCTTATTTATCGGGAAATAGCACTTTTAAGAGTAAGTTATTTGCCGAACGCCAGAAAATTGCTCAGGATATTAAAGCAGTTGATGCGGTTGATGCACAGCTAGGTATAAGCTTAGGAGTTTCTAGCCAATGGCATACAATTAAGTTAACTTGGCAGCGTTTAGAGGCTGAGGCTTTTTCAGGGCAAACATCTGATATTTTTGTTAAGCATACCGAGCTGATAGCGAGCGTATTAGAGCTTATCTCTTCAGTCAGTGATAGTTCAGGGTTGACCATGGATCCGGAACTGGAAAGCTTTTATATTGCAGCTTCAGTTGTGAATGCACTACCACAGGTTGTGGAAAATTTAGGCCAGGCACGGGGTATGGCTTCAGGATTAGCGGCTAGAAAAACGGTCACTCATCAAGAAATCATCAAGTTAACCAGTTTATTGGCAACGATCCAAAAAAATATTGGTGCTTTAAAGAGAAGTGCTAGGGTTATTACCCAAAGTAATCCAGAGGTAGGCCAAAAAGTTCGCTTAAGTATTAATGAAGCGATTAAGATGGCGAGCAATTATTTGCAGTACTTGCAGCAGGAAATATTACAAACAAGTCCGACAAAGGTGGCTGCAACTCAGGTATTTAGCAAAGGGACTGAGGCCATTAAGGCTAACTTTAAATTACTTGATCAGTTAATGCCGGAGTTAGCGGTATTAATAGAGCAGCGTGAAGCAGCGATGACCTCAAAAATGACAACTTTAACGCTGGTTGTGGTATTTTTTACCTTATTGGCTTTATATTTATTTGCAGGGTTTTATGTTTCATTTGAAACGGCTATTTCTGCCATTAAAGACACTTCAGCTAAATTAGCTAACGGTGATTTGCGTCCACGCCTTGCTTTGGATAACCAAGATGAATTTGCCGAGGTTGCTAATTCCTTTAATAGCATGGCAGACCAGTTTACTGATGTGGTACGTCAATTAGAATTTTCTATTTCTAAGTTGGCAGCTAATGCCGAGTCATTGTCTGCAGCCAGTATACAAACTAATAATGGAGTACAAAGACAACAGCAAGAAGTTGAGCAAGTCGCCACAGCGATGACGGAAATGACCGCAACAGTACAGGAAGTCGCTCGTAGTGCTTCTGCCACTGCAGTAGCAACTCAAAATGCCCACCAGCAAGCTAATAATGGCCGAGCAATTGTGAGTAACTCTGTTTCAGCCATTAGATCACTTTCTGAGGAAATCTTGGTTGCGACCAGTGTGGTAAAACAATTGGAAGTTGATGGGGAAAGTATAGGTTCAGTATTAGATGTCATTAAAAGTATTGCAGAGCAAACTAATTTATTAGCACTTAATGCAGCCATTGAAGCGGCAAGAGCTGGCGAGCAAGGTCGTGGTTTTGCTGTAGTGGCTGATGAGGTAAGAACATTAGCTAGTCGTACCCAAGATTCGACCACAGAAATTCAAAATATGATTGAACGCTTGCAAGAGGGAACACGTAAAGCAGTGAGTGTCATGAGTGAAAGCCAAAGCAGAACCGAGTCGGCCATTCAGGAAACGCAAAAGGAAAGTGAGTTTTTAGAGCATATTACGGTGGCGGTCACAGAAATTGATGATATGTGTGTCCAGATTGCTAGTGCTTCAGAAGAACAGTCATCCGTCGCAAATGATATTAGTCGTAGTGTTGACCATATTAATCAGGTGACGATGGAAGCAGCACAAAGTTCGCAACAAGTTACCGAAAGTAGTGAAGGATTGGCACGTTTGGCGAGTGATTTAAGGGCGTTGATTGCTCGGTTTAGGGTTTAGGTTTTTAGTCGTAAGCTATGGGTCTTGTGAGATTTATGCGCTTATTATACGAATTCAGGCATAAGCTTTTTCTTTAAACTCACATAAGTCTTCAATAACACAACTAGAGCATCTGGGTTTGCGCGCTATACAAGTATAGCGTCCGTGTAAAATTAATAAATGGTGTGCATCAAGCTTATATTGTTTGGGTACATGCTTATCTAATTTGGTTTCTACAATGAGTACATCTTTGCCAGGAGCGATTCCCGTACGGTTAGATACTCGGAAAATATGGGTATCTACAGCCATGACTGGCTGGCCAAAGGCAGTATTTAAGATCACATTGGCTGTTTTGCGGCCAACGCCCGCTAAAGATTCCAGTTCTGCCCTTGTTTGTGGGACTTCACCTTGAAAATCATCTAATAATTTGCGACATAATTTAATAATATTCTTTCCCTTGGTGTTATAAAGGCCTATGGTTTTAATATAGCTTTTTAGTCCTGCTTCACCTAAGTCATAAATCGCTTGTGGGGTATTGGCAACGGGGAATAATATTGCAGTTGCTTTGTTAACACCTTTATCAGTGGACTGAGCCGATAAAACTACAGCAATAAGTAGTTCAAAAGTGCTGTTATATTGTAGTTCGGTCACGGGCTCAGGTATTGCTTCAGCTAGGCGATTGAATATTGCTAGGCGTTTTTCTTTATTCATGTATTGCTAAGACCAAAGTAGATGATAAGGCTCGGGTATTATTAAATCCTCGTCCCTAAAGGACGAGCTAATGTCATAAATTATACGGCATCATACTAGGCTTGGTGGCTTTTTTGCTGCTGAGATTTAATGGTAAATGCGGGGTAAATTGAATACAATGCCTGTACGGAAATCTATCTGCTGGGGGTTGGTATTAACAATAATATTTTACTTGGACAAAACAAGGACTCGAGCCATGCTTTGATCAGCGGATATTTGGAGCATGCTGGCTATAAAGTATATGAATTGCAGCATGCTGCTGAAATTATGCCAAAATGTGCAAGCGTGCAAATGGATGCAATACTATTAGATATTAATTTAGCGCAACTGGCCGTTTATGCTGAGAAAATAAATGCCTTTGCAAAAAGCAAGCATATCCCGATCATTTTTATTAGCGAATCTGAGTACTTTGATATTAATTACGCTTTTGATTTGGGGGCTGATGACTATATTACGCAACCCGTTAAGCGTGCTGAGTTATTGATTAAGATAAAAACTCACTTACGTACTGCCAAGCTTGCTAGGCAGCTTATTGCTAGTGAGGCACGACAAACAGCCATTCTATTCCATTCTCCAATTGGTATTGCCTATACAGATCTGGAGCTTGATGTCTATAAAACCAATTCTCAATTTCTCGTACAATATGGCTATAACGAAGATATTAAAAATTTAAGTAATATCTTGAGTGGGCCTGCGGTAGACAAGTTTTCGGCTAAAAAACAATGGTTAGAACAGTTGTTACAGCAAGGGTGTTTAGAGCGTGAAGTGCAAACGCGACATAAGAATGGACAAATTAACTGGACTTATTTGCGGGGCAAATTAATTAACTCGAACCTTCCTGAGCAAGGTTTAGTTTGGACACTTGATGACATTAGTGAGCGTAAGCAAGCGGAAGACCAATTAAAGCTAGCGGCAACCGTATTTGAGGTCTCTGGTGAGGCCATGATCATTATGGATGCCAACTATATGGTTAAAAGTATTAACCCTGCTATGCAACGGCTTTCAGGCTACCATGTGGCAGAATTATTGCGTTACTCTATTGCTGAACTATTGGATTCATCTTATCGTGAAGAAACTCTGCAAGATATTTTGGCTTTGGTTATTAAAGATCAGCAATGGCAAGGCGAGCTATGGTTAAATCAAAAAAATAGTCAGCAGGTACCAGTGCGAGTGATGTTGAATAGCGTTAATCGTCCTGATGGCTCGATTAGTCATTTTGTAGCATTACTCGCTGATATTTCTGAGCATAAAGAGCAAGAGCAGGAATTAAAACATCGTGCTAATCATGACCCATTGACAGGCTTGCCCAATCGAAATTTATTTTTCAGTCGCCTTAAAGAGTCGCTGACTCTGGCTCAGCGGATGCAGTATCATGTTGTATTGATGTACCTTGATCTGGATGGGTTTAAGCTTATTAATGATACTTTAGGACATGGTAAGGGCGATGAGATTTTGCAGTTGGTGGCAAAAAAACTGCTGCATTGCGTACGTGAGGTGGATACTGTTGCGCGCTTGGGAGGTGATGAATTTGTCATTATTCTTAATGGTACTTCTAATGAGCAGGTTTCTGTGACTGCTGAGCGCTTAGTGACTACTTTAACGATGTCTATAGATGATAAGCTGCCCCTTTCTGCAAGTATCGGTATCTCGGTTTTTCCAAATGATACTATCAATCCTATCAAGTTATTACAGTATGCCGATGAGGCAATGTACCAGGCTAAGCAACAAGGCAAACATGCTTACTGTTGGCATGGAGAAGCCCCCTTGGATTCCTAATGGTAGGCTAGGCCACTTATTTGTGCAGTAAAAAAATCCTCAAAGGCATACTTTGTGCCGTCACGTTTATGAGTCATTAGTGGCTAATATATGCTTTCTATAGCAATTCACAATAACTATTTTCAGTTTTCTTGTATCCATTACAGCTAAGTTTTTTGTTAGAAAAATAGCTCATTCTATCCTTGAATTCTTCTTGCTCTTTGAACTGCATTGTTACAAATTGTTACAAATTATTGGGTTTGCACATACTTTTCTAACATTTTTAAAGCATGATTTTTACCAAGCAAAACAAAGGCTCATTTGCGATTATGCTTTTTAATTGATTGTATAACAAGTTTAACAGCAATTCTTAAAAGGGGTAAAAGTAATGAAATTTTTAGGATAACGAAGCATGTTAGATCGTTTTCCTAGCAACTGAGTTTTGTGAGTATGGTTTTCTATAGTCAACATATGTTGGAGAGTAGGTAAGCATTATTGTTTATTCACTTTGCAATAGACCATCAGGGTGCAGTGCCAATGAAAATAATAATTTGTTGGTATTGAATAGGCGATAGAAATATGTGTTTATCATAAATTATTAAAAGTATAAAAAATACTCAGGAAAGCAATCATGAAACAATTATTAGCCATCAGTTTAATTCTTGCAGCCCCAGTTGTCAGTGCTGACTCAATAAGTGCAGAGATGGAATGCCCTAAAGGTGGGTTACGTATTCTGACAGGAGATTATGCGCCAGTTACGGGCAAGCTCACTGCTGAAACTATTTTAGATAATTGCATTAATCAGCGTGGTACAGTCAGTAACGGTAAGGTGACTGTTAACGGTACTTTCAAATTTACGAGTGATAGCCAATTACAAATTGATGCCAAAATAGACTCGGATGTTGCACGTAAAAATAATGGAAAATCCACACAGCAGCAATGCGAAAAAACCATCTCAGGTATGTATGATATGGAGACAAGCTACCTTGATGGTACTGTTTCTAGTCATTGCCAAAAAGAAGGTTTTATTTATGCTCCTATTTTTGAATTAGTCGCAGGGCTTGATGAGCGCGAGTCATTTGAGGGACTTGAAGAAATAACACTTGAGAACCTTAAGAAGCTGGATAAGGAAAAGGTAACTGCTTCGATTCAATCTGTGCTGGCGGGTAATGAAATTTCAGAAAATATAAGCATAGAAGACTTTTTTGCGCTGGAAATGACTAATGATTTAACATCAGCCCAAAAACAATCTGTGGAAACGTCGGGCATGACGGCTTGTTCAGATCTAAATTACCCTGGCATGTGGGAATATCTGGGGCTTTGTAAGTAATGCTAAAAGAGCGGGGCAGTCTCTGCTCCGCTCAATAATGAGATATACAGGTCATGATGGCGGTTTTATTTCATTTATGTTGCTCAGTAATACTGCCAAAAGTAGTCATTGCTTGAGTTTGTTTTTTAAGCTCGATAGCATTTTTTAAAGCAATTAATAAGCCCAACGTAATAAATGCACCTGCTGGCAAAGCAGCCAGTAACATACCTGAATAATCATCTAAAATAGTGATCTGCCAATGAGCGGCCATTGCACCAAAGAGTAATTCAGTTTGTGCAAATAACGTTCCTGAACTCAGTATTTCGCGGCAAGCTCCCAATAAAACTAGTGCAGCACTGAAACCTAAGCCCATCGCTAAACCATCTAGCAAACTGGGTAACACAGGGTTCTTGGAGGCAAATACTTCAGCGCGGCCGATAATGGCGCAATTAGTGACAATCAGCGGAATAAAGATACCTAAGGATTGGTATAGCTCATAGAACCAAGCATGCATAACCAGCTCTATTATGGTGACGATGCCAGCTATTATTAATACGAAGAGAGGTAATCTGATTTCGGGCAATATATGTTGACGACAGGCTGAGATGAAGCCATTAGATAATACTAAGGTGATGGTCGTTGCAATACCTAAACCTAAGCTATTGGTGACGGTATTACTGACCGCAAGTAATGGGCAGAGACCCAGTAAAGCAACCAATGCCTGATTGTTATGCCAGAGACCGTTAGTCAGAATGCCAGAATAATGATTAGCCATTTATTGGAAAATTGATTGTTGGTGCTGCAGGAAAAATAGCCCAGTGGTTTTTACCTTATTGACAATGGCGCGTGGGGTAATGGTTGCGCCAGTAAATTGTTCAAATATGCCGCCATCACGCTGTACAGCCCATTGTGATAAGGGATTGTGTTGTAATGATTTATGCTGAAAGCCTAAAATCCAGTCAGATTTCTTGAGTTCAATTTTATCTCCTAGGCCAGGCGTTTCTTGATGACTTAATACGCGTACCCCCATTATTTCACCCTTGATATTGATCGCGATTAATAATTGAATGTCACCATTATAGCCTTGTGTCGTGCTGGTGCTAATCACTGCGGCGACAGGCTGGCCTGCTTTTCTGGCACGATAAATGGTGTAGCTATCCTGTTGCATAATATCATTGGCTAAATCATTATCATAACTAGCGGGTGGCAGCACTGCTTGCAGGTTTTGTAATAAAGCATTGCGTTTATTGGCAGCAATTTTATCTTTAGTGCCGTGAAATACTAGAGTGACTAAACCAATAATAATAAATGAGAATAGTCCGACTCTTAGCGCGGCATGCAGTGGGGATGAGCAGATCATAAGGGTTGATGGCCTGCTTTTGGGCGCAGGTAATGGTCAATGCCTGGCGCACTTAGGTTGGCTAATAATACCGCAAAGGCAATCGCGTCAGGGTAGGCGGCCCAAGTACGGATAATATAAATTAACACTCCAATCAGGAGTCCATAAACAAGTCGTCCCTTATTACTGGTGGCAGCACTAACAGGGTCGGTAGCAATAAAAAAAGCACCACATAAACTAGCACCTGAGAATAGATGCACCAATGGCGAACTAAAGTGGCTGGCATCTATAATGTACATAATGCTTGCTGGTAGGCAGAGTCCGCAAAGTACTGCAACGGGAATATGCCAGCTGATGACTTGACGGTATAACAACCAGAGACCGCCTAATAAATAAGCGATAGAAACCCATAGCAATGTATTAGTGTTGAAATTGTTACCTGTGCTAGTGAGTGTATTACCTAAGCTGAGTTGGGTTTTGTTGTAGTCTAAAATAGTGGCACTGCTAAGGCCATCAAAGGCTTGCTGTGCAGTAAAAATAATTTTAAATGCGTCGGTATATGGCAATAGGTTAAAGGGAGTTTGCCATGTGGTCATTTGTAATGGGAAGGAAATTAGTAAAAATACATAGGCAGCCATAGCAGGATTAAAAGGGTTGTAGCCTAAGCCGCCATAAAGTTGTTTAGCAATAATAATGGCAAATAAGCTGCCACAGACGATGATCCACCAAGGAGCGATACTAGGAATGGCTAAGGCCAGTAATACCGCAGTAATGGTGGCACTTAAATCATGCAGATGAATTTTAATGGGACGTTTTCTTAAATATAGAATGCCAGCTTCAGCTAATAGGGCGGTAGTGCAGGCCAGTATTAATTGTATTAATATGCTCATACCAAATAGCCAGTACATCACGGCTAATGCCGGCAATAATGCAAGTAATACTTGTAGCATGACACGGTTAACGGTATTACTTGCAGGAATAAACGGTGAGCTGGTGGTGGAGAATTGCATGTTAAAGTTGTTTTCTTTTGGCTAGACTGGCTGCTTTCATTTTTTCAATTGTGGCCTTACGCTTAGCTGCTTTGAGTTGCTGAGCTTGTTCGGCTTTTTGTTTACGTAATTGCTGTTGGGTATAGCGTTTTTTTGCCAAACTGGCTTGTGCGTTACGCTGTGCTTTGATAATAAGCTCACCTTTACTGGCGCGAAATGTTTGCACTAAAGGAATATGGCTAGGGCAAACTATATCGCAACAGCCGCATTCTATACAGTCAAATAATTGATAGTCTTGGCATTGCTCGGTTTGTCCTGCTCGACTGTGCCAGTGCAATTGTTGCGGTAGCAATTGAACAGGGCAAACATCAGCACAAGCACCACAGCGAATACAGGGCAAAGTGGCTTGCTGGTCACTTAGGTCGGAGGCTGTTAATGCCAGAATACAATTGCTGGCTTTGGTGATTGCGATGTCATCACTGCCAAGCGCAATTCCCATCATGGAGCCACCCATGATAAGGCGGTGTACATCTTGAGTATAGCCGCCACATTGGGCAATGAGGTGTTTAATCGGTGTCCCAATTCTGGCGCGTATATTTTTTGGCTGCGAAATACCGCTACCTGTGATACTAACAATGCGTTCAGTGAGTGGCAGGCCTTGCACAATGGCTTGATAAACGGCATAGGCAGTGCCGACATTTTGGCAAATAAAGCCATATTTAGCGGGTAGTATTTGTGCAGGGATTTTTATACCAGTTAATACTTGAATTAGTTGTTTTTCACCACCTGTTGGGTAAATGGCTGGCACGGTAGTAATTTCTAGTGCTGCTTGTTGGTTTGCTGTTGTTAATGCCTGTTGTGCTGCGGGCATATTGTCTTCAATGGCAATAATGCAGTGTTCGGCAGCTAAAATGGTTTGTAAAATTAATGCACCTTGAATAACCTGTTGTGCATGCTGTTGCATTAAGCTGGCATCACAACTGATATGGGGTTCACATTCAGCACCATTAATGATTAAGGTATGAATGGGTTGCGTTGTGTGTAATTTTTGCGCAGTTGGGAAGCTGGCACCCCCTAGACCAACAATGCCTGCTTGGTGAATTAATTCACGTAGTTTGGTAGTAGCTAGCTGTTGGTAAGGCTGGTGTGGACTCTCAGGAATAGCAGTATCAAGCCCATCAGTATCAATGATAATACAGTCATCGCGAAGTCCGGAAGGATGTGCAATGAACTGAGGACTAATCGCAGCGACAGTACCTGAGCTGGCAGCATGTGTTGGGGGAGTTAAGTTATTATTGGCGGTAGCGATAACTTGCCCTTTAAGAACGTGTTCACCTACATGCACAATAGGTTGTACATAACTATCAGCACGTTGTAATAACGGGTAAATAAGTTCTTTTGGTAGTGGTGCATTTGTGATTGTAGTGACTTGCTTATGCGCTGCTAAAGCCAATCCACCAGAGAACTGCCATTGCTTAGTCATGCTGAGTTGACCATTGCCATTGGCTGGGTTTGGGGTGTATGGGCAACATAATAATACAGTCTACTGGACAAGGAGCGATACATAATTCACAGCCAGTACATTCGGCACTGATGACGGTATGCATTTGTTTGGAGGCTCCTAAAATAGCATCAACTGGGCACGGCGGTATACACTTTACGCAGCCAATGCAGTCTTGTTCAACAATAAAGGCAACAGCAGGTGCTTTGGGGGTGCCAAAGTCTGCATTTAAAGGTTTTACTGTTACTCCCAATAAATTAGCTAATGCATGCACGGTGCCTGTACCACCAGGAGGGCATTGATTAATATCAGCAGCATCGTTGGCAATCGCTTCTGCATAGGGACGGCAGCCTGGAAAGTTGCATTGGCCGCATTGGGTTTGCGGTAGTAATGCATCAATCTGTTCGACTAGTGGGTCACTAGCCACTTTTAAATACAATGCGGCATAACCTAATGCTAGTCCTAAAAGAGCAAAAAAAACGGATAGTAATAACATTAAGCGAGGCCGATAAAGCCCATAAAGGCCATTGACATGATGCCGGCAGTGACTAGCCCTATGGAGGCTCCTTGAAAGGGTGCGGGAACATCGGCGACATCAATGCGCTCACGTAGTGCTGCAAAGAGCACTAAAACGAGGGTAAAGCCTAGTGCCGTTGCTATGCCAAAGACTAGAGACTCCATGAAATTATGCTCAGCTTGGATATTTAACAGGGCAACACCTAATACCGCGCAATTGGTGGTAATTAAGGGTAAATACAGACCCAATAACCTGTGTAGTGTTGGGCTGGTTTTGTGCAAAATGATTTCGGTGAGTTGCACAACACAAGCAATCAGCACAATAAAGCTGATGGTACGTAAATATTCTAGCTCAAAGGGGACTAGTAGGTATTGGTAAAGCAGGTAGCTGCTGACTGAGGCAAGTGTTAGCACAAACGTGGTCGCCAAGCCCATGCCAATAGCGGAATCTAGTTTGCGCGAAACGCCTAGAAATGGACATAAACCTAAAAACTTTACTAGTACAAAATTATTAACTAATACAGTACTGATAAGTAAGAGTAGATAGTGTTTCATGCAAAGACTGCCTGGCTATTTCTGTGTGCTTGTGCCCAATTATGTGCCATAGAGTCATGGTTATTGACAGTGCTTAAATAATAACTGGTTAATTTTACGGCGATTTACGTATTCTGGGTCAAACTCAGAGCCTAATATCTCAGTTATTTCTGCATATTGTTCGTGCTGAGGGTCTGCCTGTATTTTCTGTAAATTGGCATATCCCCAAATACCACCACAATCTTCCGGAGGGCAGGCGCGTTTACTCATCGAGCAATAGGGTAGTTTTTCGTGACTATCAATAGGTAGTATTTTCTCTAAAAGAATAAGGTGCAGCCAGCCATCACCAAAGTCGTATTCATAGCGGATACTGTCATGTTCAGTTGTCAGTAATTGTGATAGCTTAATTTGGCTTTCATCTTTAACTTCTGAGTCAGCGGCAAGTTCTACCGGGCCATAGTATTCAAGTTCGCGGTTAAAAAATTGATGTAAATGAGCATTACTCCAGCCCATTGAAACTTGGATTGCTAAGTGCAAGGTACCCAGTTTAATGTCGCTGGGAACAAGAACTCGTCGCCAAATAGAGGGTTTGGTACCTTCTAAAGCTATTTTTAATTGATAAATAGTAGGTGAAGACATGAGTTACTCCTGATTTTAGTGTAAATGAGAGGCTAGCCAGCGTTCCGCTTCTGCATTGGTGAGGCCTTTGCGTCGCGCATAATCTTCTAGCTGTTCAGTGGTAATTTTGCCGACATTAAAATACTGTGCATCTGGGTGGGCAAAGTACCAGCCACTCACGGCAGCCGTGGGGTACATGGCAAAACTATCTGTTAATTCAATGCTAGTATTCGCCTGTACGTCTAATAATGCAAATAATTTTTCTTTTTCAGTGTGGTCTGGGCATGCAGGATAGCCAGGTGCTGGGCGAATGCCTTTGTAATTTTCTTTAATTAGTTCTTCATTGCTTATGGCTTCATCGTTAACGTAGCCCCAATGGTTTTGACGAACTTCCGAGTGTAAGTATTCGGCGAAGGCTTCTGCAAGCCTGTCTGCCAAGGCCTTGAGCATAATAGCATTGTAATCATCATGGTCAGCTGCAAACTCGGCAAGTTTCTTTTCTATGCCTATGCCAGCGGTTACCGCAAAGCCGCCAATATAATCAGTCTGTCCACTTTCTACAGGTGCAATAAAGTCAGAGAGGCAGTAGTTAGGTCGACCAGGTGCTTTTATGTTTTGTTGACGTAAATGATGTAGTACTTCCAGTTGTTCGCTACGTGATGCATCTTGGTACAGGATAATATCGTCACCTTTGCTGTTGGCAGGAAAAAATCCAATTACTGCTTTAGCCTCCAGCCATTGTTCGGCAATGATTTTTTTAAGCATGGCTTGGGCATCGACAAATAGTTCACGGGCGTGCTTACCAACCAGTTCATCATCTAAAATTTTGGGGTAGCCCCCTGCTAATTCCCAAGTTTGGAAAAAAGGCGACCAGTCTATGTAATCAACTAGCGTTGCTAATGGCAAATTATTAATCACTTCAATACCTAGTTTTTTGGGTGGTATTGGCTGGTGATTTTTGGCAGTAAATTTATTGGCGCGTGCAGCGGTCAAGTCATGCTGTTTGGTTTTTGCTTTACGCCCTTTGTGGCGTTCTCGCACGATAGCATATTCTTCTTTTATCGCTGCAACATAGGCTGGTTTACGTTCTGCACTGAGTAAATTACTGGCAACACCTACTGCACGTGAGGCATCTTGTACATAGATTGTGGCGCCAGCTGAGTAGTGTTCTTCAATTTTAACCGCAGTATGTGCGCGTGAAGTGGTTGCGCCGCCAATCATTAGAGGAATGGTGAAATTCTGACGTTGCATTTCTTTGGCAACATGCACCATTTCCTCTAGTGATGGTGTAATGAGGCCGCTTAAGCCGATAATATCGACATTTTTTTCTTTAGCGACTTGTAGGATTTGTGGGGTAGGCACCATTACGCCGATGTCGATCACTTCATAATTGTTACATTGTAAAACCACGCCGACAATATTTTTACCAATATCATGCACGTCACCTTTTACGGTTGCCATCAGGATTTTGCCGTTACTTTTAATATCGCCGTCTTTTTCTGCATCCATATAAGGTAGCAGGTAAGCGACTGATTTTTTCATGACGCGGGCTGATTTTACCACTTGAGGTAAGAACATTTTTCCCTCGCCAAATAGGTCGCCGACGACATTCATGCCATCCATTAATGGCCCTTCAATAACATATAATGTTTTTTCTGCTTGTAAACGAGCTTCTTCAGTATCCTCAATAATAAAATCAGTAATACCTTTAACTAGGGCATGTTCCAAGCGTTTATTAACGGGTAGCTTACGCCATTCCAAATCTTCTTTTTTGTTCACGACCGCATCGCCACGGTATTGTTCAGCTACTTCTAGCAGTCTGTCAGTACCGTCTTCGATGCGATTAAGCACGACATCTTCTACGGCATTGCGTAATGCATCGGGAATGTCTGCGTAGATAGCGAGTTGCCCGGCATTAACAATGCCCATATCCATGCCGGCTTGTATGGCATGGTAGAGAAATACGGCATGAATCGCTTCACGCACTAGGTTGTTACCACGGAAGGAGAAGGAGACATTAGAGACTCCGCCTGAAATCATTGCATGCGGACAAGTGCGTTTAATTTCACGAGTGGCTTCGATGAAATCGACACCGTAGTTGTTATGTTCTTCAATGCCAGTCGCAATGGCAAAGATATTTGGGTCAAAAATAATATCTTCGGGTGGGAAGCCGACTTCTTCCACTAAAAGCTGATAAGCGCGTTGGCAGATTTCTACTTTTCTGGCAAAGGTATCGGCTTGGCCTTTTGTATCGAAAGCCATGATAATGATAGCTGCGCCATAGCGGCGTACTAATTTTGCCTGCTGAATAAAGTTGGCTTCACCTTCTTTCATTGAGATGGAGTTAACAATGCCTTTACCCTGAATGCATTTAAGGCCAGCTTCAATAATGTCCCATTTTGATGAGTCAATCATAATGGGAACTTTAGAAATGTCAGGCTCGGAAGCAATGAGGTTAAGAAAATGAACCATTGCTTCTTTTGATTCCAACATGCCTTCATCCATGTTGATATCAATAATTTGTGCGCCATTGACGACTTGTTCGCGCGCAACATCTAGCGCAGTATCGTAATCTTCATCAACAATTAGGCGCTTAAAACGAGCGGATCCTGTTACGTTGGTACGCTCACCGACATTAACAAATAATGAATCGGCACCAATTGAAAAAGGTTCCAGACCTGCTAATTGACAGCGTTTTTCTATTACAGGGATTTTGCGAGGCTGGTGTGGGCTGACTGCATCAATAATCGCTTTAATATATTCAGGAGTGGTACCGCAACAACCGCCAATAATATTTAAATAACCATTTTTTGCCCAATCGGCAATTTCGGCAGCCATGTCTTCTGGTAGTTCGTCATACTCGCCGAATTCATTAGGTAGGCCAGCGTTAGGGTGGGCAGAAATATGCGTATCGACATGGTCTGATAATTCCGCAATGTATTGACGCATTTCTTGTGCACCTAATGCGCAATTAAAGCCAATAGAAATAGGCTCGATATGACTGAGGGAATTCCAAAATGCGAGTGCGGTTTGCCCTGAAAGTGTGCGCCCTGACGCATCGGTAATAGTGCCTGAGATCATTACTGGCAATTCGACGTTATGCTCTTGGAAGTATTGGTCTATAGCAAAGATAGCAGCTTTAGCATTCAGCGTATCAAATACGGTTTCGATCAATAAAATATCGGTGCCACCATCAACTAGGCCACGTACAGCCTCGATATAGGCTTCCACTAAGAGGTCAAAGCTGATGTTACGAAATGCGGGAGCATTCACATCGGGTGACATGGACGCGGTTCTATTAGTGGGGCCTAATGTACCAGCAACAAAGCGTGGTTTAGCAGGGTTTTCTTGTGTTGATTCTTCCGCTGCTTGTTTGGCAATTTTTGCAGATTCAAAATTAATCTCATAAGCTAATGACTCCATATTGTAATCAGCCATAGCGATGGTAGTCGCATTGAAGGTATTGGTTTCAATAATGTCACAACCAACATCTAAATAAGCTTTATGGATAGCTTTAATAATATCGGGCTGAGTGAGGGATAATAAATCATTATTGCCTTTTAAGTCGGATTCCCAGTCTTTAAACCGCTCGCCTCTATAGTCTTGTTCTTCAAGGCTATAACCTTGAATCATTGTACCCATTGCGCCATCTAAAAATAAAATTCGTTGGGCAAGTTGTTGGCGTAAAAAATCTTTTTTATTCATAGAGGTCACTAAAAGGAGTTGCTATATAAAGCCGAAAATGGTTTACTTGGTTGCGAGTATATAGTTAATTACTAATATACTAAAGGAGGTTGAAAATGTCTAAACCTAGTCTTAAGCAGGTTATTCAAAGTGTGTTGGCAGCGGCGATTGGTGTACAAAGTAATGCGAATCGACAAAGAGACTTTGAACACGGTTCGTTGTCAAGTTACTTAATTGTAGGTGCGATTGCGACAGTATTATTTATACTGGTGCTGGTGACTATTGTATCGTTTATCGTGTAGTTCCAAAATAAAAAAAAGCCCAAGCATTTATACTTGGGCTTTCATTATTTTAGGAGTATCGCTTTATATTGCTTAGTTAGTTTTAAAGCTATTTGCAATACCAGTAAAGACTTCTTTTATGCCGCTAACAAGGTTGCCTGCAGTGATCTCTTCTTTCAATATGTATTTTGTTCTCACTAAAGCAACTGATAATAGACCCATAAAAAGTGGAAATATTTCAAATAGAATACCTAGTACTGAGCCAAAAAAACCATCCTGAATGCCACCGCCATCTTTTCTATCGCCAATACTGGCTAAGTCGCGATCATATTCTCCGCCAACATCACTACCAAGCCCATCAATAATAAAGATATTGATATTATAAAATAGCGTTTGTACTGCAAAAAATAATACCGCGGCACCAGCAGCCCATAGCATTACGTTTCCAGTTTTTGCTTGTTGTGCAGCTCGAAATATCCAAATTGCAACTAATATAGTTAACACACCACCAAACATATTTGACCCCTTATTTTGTATTGTTTTTATAGAAATTATGAAGAACCCAATATTTTACGCGATTTTTTATATTATTTTCTGCATGTAAATCATTAAGAATTAATTATTGCTAATATACATGGTTAATGATTAATACTGAGTACTTTATAATGCATTATAAACAGCTATACTTTATTATGACAAATAATCCTCAAAATACATGCTATGTTTTTCTATATTTTGCCTTAGGAGCATGCGTGGAATAACATCCCGAAGTTATAACTCAGGATTTTTGTATCAGCAAGGGGGGGATCTCATGAGGTGCATAGTTATTCTACGCAACGAATGAGATTATCCTTGCTGGTGCAAAAAGACTGGTTAGAAATCGGGAGGTTGTTTCATGCACGTTCCTTAACTAGGTAGTGTTGACTGTATTTCATTGAAGGACATTGTTTGGCTGTGGCGGTTTTAGTGGTTCATAAAGTTAATGATTTTTTAAAGTACCAATTTGTCATACGTATAGTCGAGAGGGTGTGCTTTTGAGTGTTATTATATCGGTGTTTCTGTTATTTTTACTTGATGTTGGTGCAAGTGTTTCATGAGTAAAATCAACACCACCTCTGCAAAGGCAGGGCAACTAATTCTTGACTTCAATGCCATATCTAGTATTATATGAAGTTCATTTACTGACATATCTATGGCAGTAATCAATTATAATAATCACAAGAAGGTAGGACACTCATGGGTGCAATCTTAGATGTTACTGAAATGTTAAAAGAGCCTGCGGGCATGGCCGTTGCAGCAGTTGTTATCGCTGTAGGCTATTTCTTCGTAAAATGGGTTTTCGCTGAGCCTGAAGACGAAGAATAAGTAATACGCTTTTTTAAGC